>CALVJU010000121.1 GCA_944332375.1 uncultured Bacilli bacterium | reverse complement strand
TTGTTCTGTTGTAAGAAAAGAGGATAAAGAAGGTGATAAAGCTTGTGTCAAAGATACAGCAATTCCTTGCCCTACCATTCTCGCAGCTTCTTCTTTATCTTGTTTTGTATTGGTATCTGACACCATTTCTTTAATATTATTTTGAATATTATAGTCACTATAAATAGCAGCAAAAGGATCTGCATTGGCTGATACAGTTCCAAGATTTGCGAAAAGACCTCCACTTAAAACGCCAGGAATTCCACCACTTGCAAATGATACTGTAGTAGGAATTTTAAAATCATTTAATTCTGGAAGATGCGTCGCATAGGCTCTAATTCCATATTCAGTAATCGTATTTCCCTCATTAGATAGTTTCTTTTCTAATCCTTCTGCATTTTGATTATATTTTGTCCACCATGAATCAATATTACTATAACCTTTTTTTATTTGATTATATAAAAGAGTAAGATTACTCTTCATTTTTGTTACATATGGATCGGAACATCTTTTGATATAGCTAGAATTAAAAGTAGAATATGCAGAATTATTAAAACTTTTTTCTAAACTATCAAAAGTACTCTTATGAGACTTTAATTTACTAAGATTAATTCTGTTTATATTCCCCATACATATTCTCCTTACTATTTATTTGTTCTTTATGCTCCTTGACTTTGACTATTTAATTGAGATTCTACTTGTTTTGCTAATTCATTCAATTTTGGTTTAAATTCTTTTTCTTCTTCATTGACATATCCTAAAAAGAAAATCTTTTCAATTTGTTCATGATTAAATAACAATACTTGTTTTGAAGATAACATTCCTTCAGGATAAATACATCCAGAATAATCATATAATTTATCTTGATGTGCATTATCAAATGTACAGAAACCTGTAATCATTGCTTTCTTTGTACCCCCACGTAATAATACCACTGTTCCAATTGGTAAATATTTATCATAATTCATATTTTATTCCTCCCTTTATATTTGATTAGATACTTCATTTTTTAAAGTATTCATTCTTCTTTTATTTTCATTAATTTTATCTTCTATTTGATTCATTCTATTTTGAACACTATAGTCTTTTACTCTTCTAGAATGCGTTACATAAATGTCTTCCCCATCAGGGCCTTCTTCTTTTTCTTTATAATATTCTGTATAATAAAGTTTTGTATTTAAACTCTGATTCTGTTGTAATAACTGTTTATTTTCACGTTCTAAATCTTGATATTGATCAATCTTACTTGCAGCTTGTATATATTTATCTAAAGTCTTTTCTAGTTCTTTATATCTTGTATTCGCAAGTGTATTTAGAGCTTGTTTCAACTGATTTTTAGAATCTGTTTGCCAACTATTATCAGATGCAACATCACTTGCTAATTCTTTGATTTTGCTTGTCTTTAAAGCATTCTTACAGGATTGTAATGCTTGCTTTAAAGAATTTACATTTACTTTTTCAAAAGACATAATTAAGAAAAAATCTTAGAACTATTAAGACTTGGTGATTGAATATTTAAATTATTACAGATTTCTGCGACAACCGTTTTATCCATAGCCTGATATCCATCAGAACATTTTGCCATATATAACACACTGTTTTCTAACTCTGTAAACATCTCATCAAAATTACTACACAACTTCTTCATCTTTTGTGTGTAATAATTTGCCGCTTGACCACTCCAAGTATCACTACTAGAAACTTTATTACTAGTAGATTCAATATCATAAATTAAATCTTTCATATGTTTTGCTAGTTGATGTAATTCATTACAATAACCTTCCACTTGACTATAAGAAATCTTCATATCCCAACTCCTACACGTTTATTTTCCTAGAAGAAAAAGTTTCATCTAGAATATCATAAGCATCTGGTACTTTTGTTAAATACTCTCCATACTCTTTTAATGTATCTTTCAACTGTTCTAGTTGAGGTGTATATTTTTCTTTCATTAAATTAATATATTTTAAAGCATCTGCACCTTCCCATACGGTATTAATAGATTCCATTAAATATTCAAATTTATGAATATCTTGTTGTAAATCTTCTACATAACCTGATATTTGATTACCAGCTTGCCTTGTTTCTTGTTTATGAATCATAATTTCCATCTTTTCCACCCCTCTCTTACCAATAGACATCAAACTATAATATCTATTGGTAAGAGACTCAAACATTGAGCTCTTATTGTTGTCCAGTAACCATAGAATCCACAGATTTGTAGTTTTCTACTACTGATAACAAATATCTATAGCAATCATTCACTGCTTGAGAAAATTCAGGAAATTTTGCACTTAATGTATCAAATGTTTCTTTTGTTTGAGAAGCAGCAGTACCACTCCATACATCATCATTTCCAATTTTTTCAAAAAGTGTTCTTACTTCTGTTAATAAACTTTCCATTTGTGAAGATGCACTATTTAATTGTTCAGCCAAAGATTGTACTTGACTATATGATAATTTTGAAAAATCCATATGATTTCACTCCTTCCATTAACCTTTAATTGCATTTGCATTATTTTCAGCAGCTTCTTCATAAGCTTGTCCTACTTTTACTAAGAATGCACCAATCTCATTGATTGTATTAGTTAGTTGTTGCATATATTCTGCTTGTTGTGCTACAGAAGTTGAGTATTTAGATGCATCACTACCTTCCCAATAAGTTTGAAGTTCTGTATTTACATTCTTAACTTTATTTAAAAGGTCTTGGAATTCACCACCTTTTTCTGTAACTTGATTTCCAACAGAAATTGTTTCACTGTAGTTAATCTTTAAATCCATACATTCCACCTCCCCTCATCTATAACAAAATTACTTTGCTACCGTTTCTAATGTTAGTATCTTTGATATAAATATCATTTGGATACTCTCTTCCAGTGTTTCGATCAATCAATTTCATTTCTTCTTCTTTTTTTTCTAGGGAACCATTTGATAATTCCACAATAGAACGGTAAACATATTTTTTAATTGTTCCCACTTTTTTATTATTAGGAATATAAATTTCATAATTCATTTCAATTTCTGGAACAATTACCATAATTAGAAACTTATTCATATCTTCTCTCCTTTATTTGGGCACAGAAAAAAGTTGTTCCCACAACGAAAACAACTTTTTTGATTTAAAAGATTTGATTGAATATATGAAGTGAAAGTTAAAGTTATAAATTGCTCCATGAGGTAACTTTGTGCAACTGACGTCATAAAAACCCTCCTCTCACTTCATCGAAAACATTGCTACACTGGCTAGCATCTATTTTCTATTCCAAGTATAGCACGGCAAAATCTTTTTTGCAACCTTTTTATCACAAATTGTCAAAAACAGATAGTAATTTCATTATTTTCATATAGAAAAAAGGTCACCCGAGTTTGACAGTTTTGAAATAGAAACACTCACAAACCTAGATAAAATCTAGTTTTTTTACACTTTATGTATTGCGTACTATTGCGGAGTATTGTATAATATAAGTAGAAACTAGGTGATGTG
>CALVJU010000120.1 GCA_944332375.1 uncultured Bacilli bacterium | reverse complement strand
GCCTGTCACGCAGAAGATCGCGAGTTCGATTCTCGTCGGGACCGCCATTTGGCTCTGTAGCTCAGTCGGTAGAGCAAGGGACTGAAAATCCCTGTGTCGATGGTTCGATTCCATTCGGAGCCACCATGAATGAATCAAACGAGGAGTTGGAGTTGTTCCAACTTTTCTTCTACCCTGAGTTTATGAATAGAAAAAACCCATTGTGGGTTCTTTTTTTATAATTTGATTCTTTTGAGAAAAGTATTTACTTTTTTTGATATTGTTGGATATGCCTTTAATAAACGTTGGTGGATATGACGGTGTTTTTTGATTTTCTCTCTCATAATTGCTCTAATATCTTTTGTTTTATCAACGGATTTAGAACTATTGATGAGTTTTCTAAAGTGGATTAATATTTGACAAGATAGAGTAATATCAACCGTTAGAATGACGAGTAAAAGAATACATATAATCGTTAGAGTGGTTGTGGATAATTTTTCTAGTAGAAAAATAAAGAATGGATTGGTTACAAAGAAAATTAAGATTCCTAATAGGCCAAATGGAATCATTGTTCCAAGACAAATTCTTCCATTGATATTAAATATCTCATTTGAGTAATCCCACCATCTAGCATGGAATACTTTTTCTAAAATATAACTTGTTACATATTCTAAAGAGGCACAGATGAAGACACAAGAAATAAATACAAATAAATAGTTTTGTACAGGAATGAGATGTAAGAAAAGAGTGATAAAGATCGCACCAAATCCATAGATAGGACAATAAGGACCAATTAAAAAACCACGGTTGACGATATTTCGTTTGGATAAGTAATTACCAATAATATCGACGATCCATCCTAAGAAAGAATAAATCATAAAAAGAAGAAATAAAATTTCAATTTGTCTCATGCTAACACCATATTTCTATTATTCCCATTATACCTGTTTTTTTCTAATAATACAATATTGTGAATTTGTGTGATTTATGCATCATGTTTGTCAAATTATGGAATATTGGATATAATAGAATAGAAAGTTAAAATCGGGAAAGGAGTAAGGTTTTAATTAGCGCCAGGACCATGTTTGGTTGACGAGGGATAGTAGTATCGAAAGATTCGGCGGATTCTACTACGGTTGGTGGTGATCGTAAATATATGACAAAAAATAAAATCAAGATTATAACAAAACATATATTGTACCACGAAAGGAAGGTTATATGTGCGGGATTGTAGGATATGTTGGCAAGTCTGACAGGACAGTTCATGTATTATTGCGTGGTTTAGAACGCTTAGAATATCGCGGATATGACTCAGCTGGAATTGCAGTTTTAAAAGATCATCACGTGGATGTGGTGAAAAAGTCGGGAAAGTTAGATTGTTTGAAAGCATGTGTTGATCCAGAGTGGAAAACGGAAATTGGGATTGGACATACAAGATGGGCGACACATGGCAGTGCGAATCAGGAAAATGCTCATCCTCATCAGGTTGGCAAAGTGACTGCAGTGCATAATGGGATCATTGAAAATATGGATGAGATCAAAAAAGAGCTTTCGCAAGCAAACGTTGTGTTTCGTTCTGATACGGATTCAGAAGTATTGGTAGCTCTTTTGAATCAGATTTATGAGAAGTGTGGAAACATGTTGATGGCGATTGAAAAGACCATGAAGAAAGTTGTAGGTTCTTATGCCGTGGCCTTATTGTGTGAAGATGATGAAGAACATATCTATGTAATGAAGAAAGATTCTCCGTTGCTATTAGGGGTTGGAAAAGGAGAAATGTTTGTCGCAAGTGATTATCAGGCCTTTTGTGAAGATACAAAGGAGTATGTGCTTTTAGATGATTTTGAGTATGGTGTGATTGGTAGAAGCGCGTGGCATGTTTATAAAGATGGAAAAGAATTCCAAAAGAAGATTGAAGTGTTAGAAGAACGAGAGGAATTGTCGGAAAAAGGGGAATATGATTGTTATATGCACAAGGAAATCTATGATATTCCTGGAGTGCTTTCGCAGTTGTTTCTCTTTTATGAGAAACAGGATACACATCACATACCAGACTATACGAAATACCATAAAATTCAAATTGTCGCATGTGGAAGTGCCTATCATGCTGGTTGTGTGGGAAAGGCGTTCTTTTCTCATATTGCTCATTTTCCAGTGGAGATTGAATATGCGAGTGAATATCGTTATCAACCAATTTTAGCCGACAAGGATACGCTTGTGATTTTTGTTTCTCAATCAGGAGAAACCGCTGATACGATTTATTGTGCAAAGAAAATAAAAGAGTTAGGAATTGACAGTCTAGCCATTGTCAATGTTTACAATTCAACTTTATCGAGATTGACAGATTATGTTTATTATATGAGGGCAGGTGAGGAAAGAGCTGTCGCTACAACTAAGGGATATAGTAGTCAGGTTGCTTTATTTTTAATTATTTTGAGGGAATGGATGCAAGCAAGGAAGTGTTGGACTGCTTCTTTAGAGGAGGAGTATCAACAAGGAAAAAGAAAGCTGTTTGAAGTTTTTCCAACTTGTCTAAAAAAATATGAACAGTTTCCTTGGATTTCAAAATTGACAGAGCAACCGATGAATTTTTTTATTGGAAGACAGATTGATTATGCTTTATCGTTAGAAGCTTCATTAAAGTTAAAAGAGGTAACTTATCTTAATAGTTGTGCTTATCCTGCAGGTGAGTTGAAGCATGGAACAATTTCGTTAATTGAGAAGGGCACGGTTGTTTTTGCTATTGCGACGGATCTGGATACTTATGAGAAGACGAAGAGTAATTTAATGGAAGTGAAGGCACGTGGGGCATATGTGATTTTGACGACGTTAGAAGATGTTGTAAAAGAAGTGGAAGCAGATGAGTGGATTTTAGTTCCGAATATCGGCCATTTATTTCAACCAATGATTACCATTCTTCCGTTTCAGTTATTGAGCTATCATGTTGCGAAATCATTCGATTTGGATGTGGATCATCCACGAAATCTTGCAAAATCAGTTACAGTTGAGTAAAAAAGATGTCAACAAAGAAAAATCAAGTGTGAAAAAAACTTGATTTTTTTTATTCTGTGGTATAATGAGACTAGGAAAATAGATAGTCACATGGCTATCAGTCCGAAGGAAGGGAGCAAATATGTTAAAGACAAAAGTTGGTTATAGTGTGTTAAAAGATGCTTTTGCTTCAGGAGAAGCAACTGCAAGAATGGCTAGTGAAGGAATGAAACCAAAATTAGGACTTTTATTCACTTCTGTATTACAAGACCAAAAAGAAATTATGAAAGGTGTAAAGAGTGTAACTGATGCACCAATTGTAGGATGTACAAGTAGTGGTGCAGTCATGGTACCAGATGGATTAATTACATCACCAGATGGTTTTTCTGGAATGATGATGTTTGATGATCCAAATATGACGGTTGGTGTCGCTTGCCATGAAGCTGGCAGTGATGCGAGAAAGATTGGGCGTAAGGTTGCAATTGAAGCAGTAAAAAATGCTGGTAGTACAAAGGTTCCATCATATTTTTACATGGTAGCAAGTCCAAAAGAAGAAGAGGATTATATGAAAGGAATCCAAGATGTCATTGGACGTGTACCATTCTTTGGAGGTAGTGCCGCTGATGATACTGTTGAAGGAAAATGGTCTATTTTCTGTAATGATAAGGTATTCAGTGATGGAGTTGCTGTTGTATTCTTCTATACGGATAAGAAGTTTGTAACAGAATATACAGGAGCTTATAATGAGACGGATCATGTTGGAATTATTACAGAAGTTCAAAATGATCGTAAATTAGTAAGTATTGATGGCGTTGGTGCTTTAAAGAAATATGCAGAATGGGCAGGAACGACTCCAAAAGAATTACAAGGATCTGCATTGCTTGCTGCATCTATTTGTAAGCCGCTTGGAGTAAAAGATCCACTTGGAAGTTTAACTGTAATTCGTCACCCTATGTTTGGAGATGATATGGGTACAAAAACTTATGATGATGATACAATTAATCTAGGAAATAAAGTTGTGAAGAATACGGCGATTATGCAGTTAGAAGCAACAGTGGATGAATTGATTCATTCTACAGGAAATACTTTAAAAACAGTAAATGAAGATTTGAAAGGGAAAAAAGCTGCTGGATATTTCTTAGTACACTGTGGTGGTAGAAAACTAGGAATTGGTGATCGTATGGACGAAGTTCATAAAGAATTAGTTCGTGAAGCAAATGGAGTTCCATTTATTACAATTTTCACATTTGGTGAATATGGATATCATGATCACAGCGGAAATATCTGTGGTGGATTAATGTTATCATTTACAGGTATGAGTGAAGAATAAAAGGAGGAATCTATGAAGAATTTAGTTGCTGGAGAATTTAAAGATGCAAGTAATGGAGCAGTGATTGAAGTATACAATCCTGCTACTAATGAACTTTTAGATATTGTTCCAAATGCGACAAAAGAAGATGTAGATGAATGTGTAAAAAAAGCAGTCATCGCACAAAAAGAATGGGCAAAAGTACCACTTTATGAACGTGGAAGAATTCTTGAAAAGTTTGCCGATTTAGTAGAAGAAAATGCGGAAGATCTAGCAGTACTTCTTTGTAAGGAAACTGGAAAACCAATTCGTGAAGCACGTGGTGAGATCGCAAACACAAGAAAATTTGCTTGTGGTTATGTAGAGAAAGCAAAACACATGTATGGGGAAGTGATTCCTGCAGGTGTAGAACCTGGTGAGGAAAATACAATTCAAATTACGCAACAAGAACCAATTGGTGTTGTCGCATGTATTATTCCATTTAACTTCCCATGTGATTTATTCGGTCAAAAAGTGCCTTCTGCACTTGTGATGGGAAATGCAGTGATTGTAAAACCATCAAGTACCAATCCACTTACTTTACATAAATACTGTGAACTATTAAAAATTGCTGGTATCCCAGATGGAGTGATTAATATTTTATCTGGTAGTGGAGAAATTTGTGGAAATGCTCTTTCTGCACATCCTGGAGTTCATTTAATTAGCTTAACAGGAAGTACAAAAGTTGGTATGGAAACAATGAAAACTGCTAGTCAAAACTTATCTCACGTGATGCTTGAATTAGGAGGAAATGATGCGTTCTTATTCTTAGAAGACGGAGATATGGATAAAGCCATTGAAGAAACTGTTTGGGGAAGACTTTATAATACTGGACAAGTATGTTGTGCTAGTAAGAGATTCTTAATTCATAACAGTAGAAAACAAGAATTTATCGATAAAATGAAAGCAAAAATTGCTTCTATGAAAGTTGGTAATCCATTAGATCCAGAGACAGAAATTGGATGCTTAATCAGTGAAAAAGCTGCAATTGGAGTAGAAAAGCAGGTAAATGATACGGTTGCTGCTGGAGCTACGATTGTCTGTGGAGGACGTCGTAATGGTGCTTTCTATGAACCAACAATTCTTGATAATGTAACAAGAGATATGGAAGTTGCAAAAGATATGGAAATCTTTGGACCTGTAATTCCTGTGATTGGATTTGATACAGTGGAAGAAGCAATTGAAATCGCCAACCAATCTAGCTATGGACTTTGTGGATGTGTGTTCACAGAGGATATGAAGAAAGCATTCAAAGTATGTAATGCACTTGAATGTGGTGGAGCAATTATCAATGGAGCTAGTTTCTATCGTTCTGCAGAAATGCCATTTGGAGGATGGAAACATAGTGGAATTGGTAATGAAGGAATTGCCACTACATTAAAAGAAATGTCAAGAACAAAAACAATTGTTTTAAAAAATATTTTGAAATAAGATGTCGCTGACATCTTTTTCTATTTCGTGTTATAATGGATAAGAGTAGAAGGGTGTGTTCCTATGGAAAAATATATCGCATTATATCAACAAATAAAAGCTCCAAAACTTGATAGAAACTATGTAGAACACATGATTCGATTTTACATACAAGAACATCCTCTTACTTATCATGATTTTTATGCTTCTCTATTAAATGAAACACATCATGAACAAGATCATAAAAATCAAAAAGAAGAACAACGTTTATATCAAGAAATATTTCAAAAGTGGCGTCAATCCATTTTAAATTTAACAGAGGAAGAACGAAAAGAGCCAATTGATTTGATTTATCGTCCAGATGATTTGGAGTTTCTTTACGAACAATTAAAAAAAATATCCACTTATCGTGAATTATCCAATAATCCCGAGTTATCTACTTATTTTTATCGTGAGATCTTAGGAATTGAAACAAGTGTTTGGTGTCATTTAGAAAGTAAAAAGATTTCTGTAAAACCTTTTTTCTCTAGTATGGTAACCCATCGTATTTATTTGAATTGTTTTAATTCAGATCTTCATTTTATGATTCGTCGTTTATTAGAACTGTTTGAAAAGAAAAATTTAGAATATAATTTAAAATTTGATACTAGTGAAATTGCTCGTGATGATAAGGTGATTATTTATACGGATACCTTTCATTTGTTAGATTATATTCAAGTGTTGAAGGAGTTTGAACGTGAATATCCAGAAGTGATGAAAAGGACACTTCCTCCTCCTCATTTGGTTGGAAGAGTAGATCAATGGATTGGCTTTGGGGATGAACCAGAATATGAGAATGAGTCTTATAATGATCTTAGAACGAGAATTTTCTATGATACAATTACAGATCAAGCCTTAAAAAGAATTGTTGAGGATCGAGAGGTCTTAAGAGAAATTGCTTATCAGTTTATTGAGGTAAAAAAATTAGTTCCTATTTCTTATTCTCTCAATGCACAAGATAAAATCCCAATTTATCAAAATGTTATTTTACAATTGAAAGAAGAGATTAGCGTATATCTTGAAAAGAAAGAGAAGAAAGGTGCTTTACTACAGGAATTAATTCAGATCTTACCACAATATATCGAACAATACTTAGAAACCTCTTCTTATTACTTTGATGATGTAATGGAAGTATTGAAAGAGGAATTTTCTAAATATCACTTAGATCAAGAAAAAACATGTTTTAATCAGGATACAAAGGAGAAGTTTCAGTTATTTAATCAAAAAGGAATTGTAAGTGACCAATCATTTATTCGTTCTTTAGTAATTAGAAATGCACCGCATTATTTTAAAACAGACCGTGGCTATTATCAGAGTGTTCAAAATATTTTATATTTAAATTTCGCACGTTTTATTGGCTCTGATGGAACTATTTTATGTAAAAATCAAACAAAAGAACCTGCTCGTATTTTCTTTGAACGAATTGCAGAACGTTATTTCTCAAAAAAGAGAATTGTTTATTCCGATATTTTTCGAAAAGAAATGTGTGGGAATACTGGGAAGATTTTACTTTCTTCGGGAGAAATTGTGACTCCTTGGGAGTTTACTGAATTTTTAGGAGATCAGTTACTAGAAAAAGAGTTATTATTCCAAAACAGTGTATTAAAAACAGTTCGTGAATGTATGCAGGAATTGGAAAGTTATTTACCGGAGTCGGGTGTTGTTTATACAAAGTATTTACGATATATGAAACTTCTTGATTTCTTTGTGGAGTCCTTTACCAATCAGTCGGATTATTCTGATTATACAGATATTGTAGAGTGGTTTTACTATCAGACGGGAAATCACCCAGGAATTTTTTCTTTTGATGATTCTAAAGAAGTAGAGTATGAAATACTTCCTACTGTGCATATTGAATCATTTGTCTATTGAATGAGAAATTGTCTTTCTCATTCTTTTTTCTTGTGCATATCATATAGTAGACAGAGTATAGAATTGAGGGGGACGTATGTATTTAGATGAATTAGAGGAGGGAAACAGTGCTTATATTGTTTCTTTGGATGTTCACTCTGAACTAGAAAGAAGACTGTTAGATATTGGATTTGTTGAGGGGACAAAAGTAACCTGTCTTTATCGTAGTTATTTTCACGATCCGATTGCTTATCTTGTAAAAGGAGCGGTGATCGCACTAAGAGTTTGTGATGCGAAAAGAATCATGGTGAGACCATGAAATATTGTTTTAAACAGGGATTTCAGAAGAAATATCCTCAAGAGAGAGTTATTGCCCTTGCCGGGAATCCAAATGTTGGGAAAAGTACCATATTTAATGAATTGACTGGTTTAAAACAACACACTGGAAACTGGACAGGAAAAACAGTAGACAATGCATATGGATATTATGGATATTGTGATAAAAACTATAAAGTGTATGATCTACCAGGGACTTATTCATTGATATCTCATTCCAAAGAAGAAGAACATGCTAGAGACTTTATCTGTTTAGAACACTACGATGTCATGGTAGTTGTTTGTGATGCGTTATGCTTAGAAAGAAATCTTAATTTAGTTTTACAAATATTAGAAATTACAAATAATGTCATCGTCTGTGTCAATTTATTGGATGAGGCACAAAAGAAAGGAATTCAAATTGATCTAAAAAAATTAGAAAAAATATTAGGTATTCCTGTTATTGGGACTTGTGCGAGAAATAAAATTGGAATCAATGAATTGGTACAAATGATTGAACAATATCAAAGTCAAGAGGCATTCCACGTATCTTATGATGACTTTTTAGAAGAAAAGATCAAAGAAGTAGAAGCAGTACTAAAAAAGACATTGCCAGAAAACTTGAACACGCGTTTTTTTGCCCTACGTTTTATAGAACAAGATCAAAAGATGCTTCAACGCTTAGAAGAGACAACAAATTTTGAACTGCAAAAATATCCAGAACTAATTCAACTTGGAAAGAAAGTTCATACAGAATTAAAAGAACATGGATATTATTTATTAAAACATCAAATTGTAAAAACGATTTATCAGAAGTCAGAAGAAATCTGCTCACAAGTTGTTACCAATCAAAAACAGAGACAAATATCTAAATTTGAGCGCTTATTTCAGAAAAAATGGTTTGGCATTCCGATGATGCTTTTACTTTTGTTTTTGATTTTTTGGATTACTATGGTCGGTGCGAATATTCCATCTGAGTTATTATTTCAATTTTTCGCATGGCTCGGAGATTGGCTTCGTTATTTATTAGAGATGTTTCGTGTACCAACTTATTTTTGTAATTTACTATTAGATGGAGCATATCAGACAGTTACATGGGTGATTGCAGTGATGCTTCCACCTATGGCAATTTTCTTTCCACTCTTTACAATCTTAGAAGACTTTGGACTCTTACCACGTATTGCTTTTCAACTTGATAAACAATTCGCAAAGTGCCATGCTTGCGGTAAGCAAGCTCTGACGATGTGTATGGGGTTTGGATGTAATGCTGTAGGGGTAACAGGAACTAGAATTATTGATTCCAAAAGAGAACGGTTACTGGCAATGATTACAAATAATTTTGTCCCTTGTAATGGTAGATTTCCAACGATGATTGCGATCATTACCATGTTTTTCATAGGATTTTCATCCGGAATTCAAAATACTTTCTTATCCGCATTGATTTTAACAGGTATCATTCTCTTTGGCATTGCGATGACTTTTCTTGTTTCTTATATTCTATCTAAAACAGTTTTAAAAGGAGTACCATCTGCTTTTGTATTAGAACTTCCACCATTTCGAAAACCACAAATCGGAAAAGTAATTGTACATTCTATTTTTCATCGTACTTTATTTGTTTTAGGAAGAGCGATTTCTGTTGCACTTCCAGCAGGAATTCTGATTTTCTTACTTGCTAATACCAATATAAATGGAAGTGATTTGTTAATGATATGTGCTGATTTCTTAGATCCTTTTGCTCGTATGATCGGATTAGACGGTGTTATTTTACTTTCATTTTTCCTCGGTTTTCCAGCAAATGAAATTGTCATGCCGATTATGTTGATGATCTACTTATCGAAAACGACAATGGTCGAAATGAATGATTTGCTGAGAGTCAAAGAAATCCTCTTAAATAATGGTTGGACGTTGATTACTGCGATCTGTACAATTTTATTTTCCTTGTTGCATTTTCCATGTTCTACTACTTGTCTGACCATCAAAAAAGAAACAAAAAGCTGGAAATGGATGTTTTTTACAATTGTATTAACAACATCAATTGCGGTGATTGTTTGCTTCCTTGTTTCACATATCTTCACATTTTTCTTATCAGTATCATAAAAATGATACTTTTTTCTTGACAAGGACAAAGAAAAGTTGTATAACTGTATTAGTTAATTAATACAAACGGGGTGATGTATTTGTGGCAATTTGACAATGATAAACCAATTTATAAACAACTTGTGGAAAAATTAGAGATGTGGGTGATCAATGGGACTTATCCGCCAGGTAGTAAACTTCCTTCTGTAAGAGAATTAGCAGAAGAAAGTGGAGTGAATCCTAATACGATGCAACGTGCACTACAGGAATTAGAAACAAAGGGATTTGTTTATACAAAAAGAACAAGTGGTAGATTTGTAACAGAAGATCAAACGAAAATTGAAGAAGGAAAATCTGCACTAGCACATACAAGAATTCATTCATTTTTAACAGAAATGAATGAAATTGGTATTCCAATCAACCAAGTGATCGATTATATCAGAAAAGAGGAGAAAAAATGAGTTTAGTAGAATGTAAACACGTAACCAAAAAATATGGTATGAAAGTAGCGTTAGATGATGTGAATCTAACGATAGAAAAAGGAAAAATCATTGGTCTATTAGGACCAAATGGAAGTGGAAAAACCACCTTAATTAAATTATTGAATGATTTATTAGTCCCGAATTCTGGAGAGATACTCATCCAAGGAAATCATCCGGGAGTTGAAACAAAGAAAATCATTTCTTATTTACCAGAGAGAACCTATTTGAGTTTCAATATGAGAATAAAAGAAGTGATTCAATATTTTAAAGATTTTTATGATGATTTCCGTGAAGAAGTCGCTTACGAATTATTAAAAAAATTAGGTATCAACCCCAATGATCAATTAAAAACTTTATCGAAAGG
>CALVJU010000119.1 GCA_944332375.1 uncultured Bacilli bacterium | reverse complement strand
TTGTAAACCGTAAGATGTTAAGTGAGATTGCAATTGATAATCCACAAGCATTTACAAATTTAGTAGAAGTTGCAAAAGCTGCTTTAAATGGTGATACAAAGGCAATTGAAAAAGCTTCTAAACCAGTTGCAACAGAAAAGAAAGAAACAAAAACAGCAAAGAAAGAAGAAAAACAAGATCTATCTAAAATGACTGTTGCTGAATTAAAGAAGTTAGCAAAAGAAAAAAATGTTGAAGGATATTCAACAATGAAAAAAGCTGAATTACTAGATGCATTGAAATAGTGCATCTTTTTTTCTCTTTTGATTTATGTTATGATGATATTGAGTGTGATTCAAATGAGAGAACAATTAGATTTTGCTGTGAAAGAAATAATAAAAGGAGCATCGGAAGGGATGATTCCTACTACATATGGTGGTCTTCGCATTCAATTTGATACGAATATAGAAAATAAAATTTCGTTTCAAAATCAAGGAAAATATACTTTGTTTATCGATGATTATTCTTCGTTATTGGATGTATTAGAAAGATATGTGAAGCCTTTAATTGAGAGTAATGGAGTATGGTTCCTAGTAGAGTAAAAATAGATGTGATAAACCAAGATATTCCAGAGGAAATTTCTAAGAGAAAATTACAAGCCATGGGTTATGTTTTTGATGTTGATTGTATTATTGAAAATGGGACCACAAAGTTTCTATTGACTTCCAAACGTTGTAGCTATCAAAATCCAAACTATAACTATATTGACTTGAATGAGGGATATGCTGTTTTGGAAAATCAGTATTTAGGACAATTTATTCAGAATGATTCTATTCGAGATATTTATCAAACAATTACAAAAGAGTATGTAAAGCAACATAGATAGGTGTGATGAAATGAAATTATATATTGATTTTGACGGAGTGATATTGGATTCTATTCCGGTTATTTTTAAGATATTAGAAAAAACAGATATTGATGAAACAGATGAAAAAGAATTGACAATGTTTTATGAAAATCTAGATTGGAATGATATTATTAAAAAGGCACCGCAGATTCATCATTCTGTTTCTTGTATTAAAAAGATTATCGCATCTAAAAAATTTGATGTAGCAATTTTAACTCATGTAAATTCCCAAAGTGAAATATTAGAGAAAGTTGCTTATTTAAAAAAAGAATTACCGGGAATTACAATTATTTCTGTTCCAAAACAATTGCATAAGACAGATATGGTAAATCCTAAGGGAGCAATTTTAATTGATGATTTTACAGGTAATTTAGTTGATTGGGATCAAAAAGGGGGAATATCCATTAAGTTTTCATTAGTATATAAAGATCGTGGCTTTCCAGTGATTGATCGTTTAGATCGTATACTAGAGATGGATATGTCTCAAATTTCAGAGTAAAAGGTGTTGGAAGAAATATGATAAATGGAAAAGAGTAATAAATATGAAAGAAAAAAAATATGTTGATTTTGATCTATTATTAGATAGTATCCAAGAGTTAGATTTATCTTCTATTGAGTGGTTGATAGAAAATGTGAGTTATCAGTATTATGAATATATAAAACATTTTCGTTCATTATCGTTGGAATCTCAGGTCCAATTATTAGATATGGCATGGCAAGAGGAGTTAATTGCAAATCAAGCGATGGAAGGGGAAACCAAGAAAGGACATCTTTTGGAATATGTTCAAGATATTAAACAAGGACAAGAGTCGATCAGTAAATTGACGAATCTTTTTGGACGTTATGGAAAAATAGAAATTCGAGATTTACAAAGGCTTCATACATTGTTGTTGAGAGGAACGACACTCGAAAAAAATCAAAATTATCTTTTTCGTTCTAATGATCAAAAATGGGTTGGATATGTAGAAGAAGATGGAAAACCTTGTGTGCAATATATTCCACCTAGAGCATATAAAATTAAGCACTATTTAAGAAAAATATTAACTTATGTAAATGATTTAGAAAATGTTGGAACAATAGAAAATCCGAAATTGCTTTATGAGGAGTATGATAATCATCTTGAAACTTATGGCTATTCTATTTTTGTAAAGCCAACTTTAATTCATGTTTTACTTTCTGTTTTACAACCTTTTGATGATGGAAATACACGTTTAGCAAGACTTATTCAAGAGGTTAAAATTTATCAAGAAACAAATCGTTTATTTCAGTTAAAAACATCTCCAAAAAGGCTTCCATATTTATATTTATCACAGAGATATTACCAAAGGGGACCTTTTTATCGAAGCCAAATGGCTGATATTGCGCAAAGTCCAACCAATGAAAATTGGAAAAGTTTTATTTATATGAATTTAGGATGTGTAGAGGAAGAAATCAATGTTATGCAACATACATTAAAGTATTTTAAATAAAATATTTTAATGTTTTTTTTACAATTTATTAGCACTCATACTTGACGAGTGCTAATAAAAGTGCTATACTGTATCTGTAACCTGAGTAAAGGAGGGGATTGTTATGAATGGACAAAATCCATATGAAGAAAATTTACAAAAACCACTAGAAAAATATGGACGTGATATCGTTCAAGCTGTGAAAGATAATAAGATTGATCCAGTGATTGGACGTGATGAAGAGATTCGTAGTATTACCCGTATTTTATCTAGAAAGACAAAAAATAATCCAGTGTTAATTGGAGAACCAGGTGTTGGTAAAACAGCAATCGTGGAAGGACTTGCGGAACGTATTGTCAAAGGGGATGTTCCTGATAGTTTAAAAAATAAAACGATTTGGGAATTGGACCTTGGTGCTTTAATTGCAGGTGCGAAATATCGTGGTGAGTTTGAGGAACGTTTAAAAGCTGTATTAAAAGAGATTAAGGATTCTGATGGATCGATTATTCTTTTTATTGATGAGATTCATATGATTGTAGGAGCTGGGGCATTAGAAGGTGCTATGGATGCTGGTAATATGTTAAAACCAATGCTAGCCCGTGGTGAAATTCATTGTATTGGTGCAACTACTTTAAATGAATATCGTAAGTATATCGAAAAAGATGGTGCTTTGGAAAGACGTTTTCAAAAGGTTATGGTAAGTGAACCAACCGTGATGGATACTTTAACCATTCTTCGTGGTTTAAAACAACGTTTTGAGGTATATCATGGTGTTACAATTAAGGATAGTGCTTTAGTTGCTGCTGCCACTTTATCTGATCGTTATATTACAGATCGTTTTCTACCTGATAAAGCGATTGATTTAGTGGATGAAGCTTGTGCAACGATCAAAGTACAAATTGATTCTGTACCAATTCCACTTGATCGATTAACAAGACAGATTATGCAGTTAGAAATTGAATTACAGAGTTTGAAGAAAGAAAAAGATGAGATGAGTAAAGAACGTGTTTCTAAAATTAAAGAAAAAATTGCGAACCTAAAAGAAAAAGAAGCAAAGTTACGTGCTGATTGGGAAAGTGAAAAGAAAATTAATGAAGAAATTCGTTCTACAAAAGATAAATTACAACGTGCTCGTTTTGATCTAGAACAAGCAGAAAATCGTTATGACTTAGAAACTGCAGCAAGACTTCGTCATGGAGAAATTCCTAAGTTAGAACAACAATTAGATGAGTTGCATAAGAAAGATGAATCTTCTATTTTAAGTGATGTTGTTCGTGATGAAGATATCGCAGCCATTATTTCAAAATGGACAAATATTCCGGTTCAAAAATTAGTTGGTGGAGAAAAGGAAAAGTTATTACATCTAGAAGAGAATATGAAGAAACGTGTGAAAGGACAAGACGAAGCCATTAAACTAGTGAGTGAAGCAATTATTCGTGCTCGTGCTGGAATTAAAGATCCAAAACGTCCAATTGGTTCCTTTATTTTTTTAGGACCTACTGGAGTAGGTAAAACAGAAGTCGCTCGTACTCTTGCATATGAATTGTTTGACGATGAAAGACATATGATTCGTATTGATATGAGTGAGTATATGGAAGCACATTCTGTCTCTCGTTTAGTTGGTGCTCCTCCAGGATATGTTGGATATGACGAAGGTGGTCAATTAACAGAAGCAGTTAGAAGAAATCCATATAGTATTGTTTTATTTGATGAGATTGAAAAAGCCCATCGTGATGTCTTTAATATCTTGTTACAGATATTAGATGATGGCCGTATTACTGATTCACAAGGACGTACAGTGGATTTTAAAAATACCATTATTATCATGACTTCTAACATAGGTAGTGAATATATTTTGGAAAATCATGAGAATGCTAATGAAATGGTAATGAATGAATTAAGACATACATTTAAACCAGAGTTCTTAAATCGTATTGATGAAATTATTATGTTCAAATCACTTTCTAAAGAAGTTGTTTATGAAGTATTAGATAAGATTATCAAAGAGATTGAGATGAGACTTTCTGATAAGAAAATTACATTAAAACTAACAGAGAAAGCAAAGAACTATATCATTGATCATTCTTATGATGAAAACTATGGAGCTAGACCAATTAAACGTTATGTAACACGTAACTTAGAAACCATTTTAGCAAGCGCCATCATCGAAGATAAAATCAAATTTGGTTCTACAGTGACTGTGGATGTGAAAAACGATCAGTTCGTTTTAGAGTAGGGATTCTTACTCTTTTTTTGTTGAAAAATGTAGTGATGTTTGATAAAATGGAAATGATGAACGGGGGAAGAAGTTTCATGGAAAAATATATACCTGATATTTATCAAAAGAGTATTTATACAATTGATTATCATAAACTAAAAGAGAGTGGGATTCGCTTTTTATTATTTGATTTAGATAATACATTATCACCCACTTCAGAGAAGAAACCGACAGATAAATTAAAGAAGTTTATTGCGGAATTAAAGGAAGAGTTTGAAATTCTTATTTTTTCAAATAGCCCTCGTAAAAGAGTGATGTCCTTTGCTGAAGAGTTGAATTTAGAAGCAGTTTATCTCGCATGTAAACCAATGCGTATGAAGTTTGATCTTGTTTTAAAAAATTATAAATTGCAAGTCAATGAAGTTGCGATTATTGGAGATCAGTTATTAACGGATGTTGCTGGTGGAAATAAAGTAGGGATTACAACCATTTTAGTCAATCCGATTAGTACAAAAGATGGCTTTTTTACCAAGTGGAATCGTCATAGAGAAGATAAATTGATTCAAAAGATGAGAGATCGTGGATTATTTATGAGAGGAAAATACTATGACTAAAACATGTCTTGGCTGTGGAATTCCACTACAAACAGAAGATTCGAATCGAGTTGGTTATGTCGATGATTTAGAAAAAGAGTATTGTGAGAGATGTTTTAAAATTCGTCATTATAATCATTATCAAACGGTAGAGAAGAGTAATCAGGATTACTTATCTATTTTAAAAGAAATATCTCTTACGAAGGATTTGGTTGTATTTGTTGTAGATTTATTGAATATTAGTCCTATGATTACAGAGATTCTATCCCTTTTAAAACAAAATCCTGTATTACTTGTTTTGACGAAAAGGGATTTACTTCCAAAGAGTCTTTATGAATACAGATTGTTAGATTATATGGATCAATATGGTACTTTTGTTGATAAGATATTAATCAGTAGTAAAAAGAATTATCAATTTGATCAGTTATTAGAGAAGATTGTTCAGTATCAAGTAAGTGATCGTGTTTATGTAGTGGGATTAACGAATGCAGGGAAATCAACGATGTTAAATCAAATGATCAAAAATTATACAACTCTTGATTATGAGATTACAACCTCTATGCAATCAAGTACGACGTTAGGAATGATCTCTGTTCCTATTCGTGATACTTTGACATTGGTTGATACTCCTGGTATTTTAGATGAAGGAAATCTACTAAATGTTGTACCAGCAAAGATGATGAAAAAAATAATTCCTAAAAAAGAAATTCGTCCCATTTCTTATCAAGTAAAAGGAACACAGTATTTTTGGATTGAAGACTTTTGTGCACTTCATGTAACAGATAATACGATTATTTTTTATCTTTCTAATGCTTTATCGATCAAACGTTTTTATCACCCAAAAGATACCACATCTCTTCACTGTTATACTTTTGAACTGACAGGAAAAGAAGATATTGTGATTCCTGGGTTAGGGTTTATAAAAATAGAAAAAAAAGGTAAGGTTGATATTTTCTTACCAGAACAGACAACTTGTTTTGTTAGAAAGAATTTTATTTAAAACACAGAATTGTGTTTTTTTTGATATCTTTTGAAAACAAGAGAAGGGCTCTTTATTTTCTTCTCATTTTATGTTATTCTAAAAATACATAGATACTAAGGTGATGACATGAGAAGCTCAAAAGAAAAGATGTTGATGTTACAAAAAGAATTAGTCTTATATTCTTCTAATTTAGAAAAAGCAATTGATCAAAAAGATCAATATCATATCATTTATTATGATGTGTTATTACAAATTACTTGGAAGAAGTTAGAACAAATTTATAGTAAATATGTCGATGAAGAAGAAGTGATTGTAACACCATTTTGTAATCAGATTGCGAAAAGTTTATTAGAAAGAGAAGCACATTTACAGGATGAGGATTATCTTTCTTTTATTCGTCTATTTGTCGATGAAGTGATGAAGAAAGAAGAAATCAACAATTATCAAGTTCTCATAGAGCCTATGACTTCTTTTGGAGAAGTAGAACTACAAGGAGAGACGTATCTCATTCATTTATCTAGTACGCATCTTAAAGATATCAATATTCGGTTTAATATTGAAACGATTTTTATGCAAGTGTTAAAAATAAAACAAATGGAGTTAAAAAAGAATCCTTGTAAGGATTGTTATCAAATCCTTAAGAAAAAGAAAATCAATTTGATCCAGAAATATTATCCATACTATTTCTATGATTTTGATTTTTATGAAGATTCTCCTTTAGAGTTATATACTTCTTTAGCGTTCTATCTTTATGTCAGTAAAGTTTCTCCTAAGAAGAGAAAAGAATTAGAACGAGAAATTCGTAAGAAAATGGAACAATATAAAATAAAAATGCCATTGGAACGTCTTAAAAGTCATTTTCACAAATTTCAATATAACAGTTATGATCTTTTGTTTGAAGAACATATTTTAGAGTTTCAAAGTGTATTAGAAGAAGAACCTTTTTCTTTAGAATATCAATTACAGGGAAAAAGAAGAACACTACTAGATATTTTTTTATCTCAGTCGAAATTAAAAAAGTTAATGGAACGAGAAAGTACTTCTGAAGAGAATAAAGAACGTGCTCAATATAAAATTCAAGTATTGAATGAAATGATTGAAAAGGGTGATTTTTCAACCAATGAGATTACCGATGTGATTCAATTTTTATTTACTTCTTGTCTATTAGATAAAAATAAACAAGTCGATGAGAATTTATTTTATCAATTAATTATGAAGTATCAACATATGTTAACGATCTTTTGGTATTCTTATCCAGAAGAATATGTTCGTTATTTAAATTTATTAAAAGAAATTGAACAAAAGTTAGTGTTACAAGTGAAAAAAAATAAGCAACTAGCACTAAAAGACTATCAGAGATATTTAGAAAATGAGAAACAGTTTCAAGAGCATATTCAATATTTTAAACTGTTTCGAGAAGAAATGAATCAATACTTTGTGGAACTAGAACAAGTGATTTCTCTTTAGTAGAAATCTCTTTTTTTTCTTTCCGAACAATGTTATAATAAGTATATGATAGGAAGGGGCGCATTATGTTAGGACAAATTGTTTCAATTGAAGAAAATACTGTTATATTAAAGTTAAATATTGATTTAACGAAGTTTCAGAGTATTGTCAATTTATTTGCGATGTTAGAAGAACCTGATAAAAAGTTAATTGGGGAGATTGTCGATGTAAAAGATGGAAATGCCTATATTCATTTATTAGGGGAATTTAAAGAGGATCAATTTGTTCCTGGTGTGAGTCGTAAACCATCTTTTGGAGCAGTTGTAAAGCTTGTTAGTAAAGAACGTATGCCAATGATTATGAGTGTTGGGGAATATCAAGAGGATAAACACTTATTATTAGGAAAAAGTGTTGTTTATGAAGATATTGATATTGCAGTAGATATTAATGGATTCTTCAGTAATCATTTTGCGATCTTTGGTTCTACGGGTAGTGGTAAATCATGTAGTGTTGCACGTATTTTTCAAAATCTTTTTGAGAAGCAGAGTTCTATTCCATATCGTGCAAGTATCTTTATTTTTGATGCTTATGGAGAATATCATCAGGCTTTTTCAAAAATCCATGAGCTTACCCCAGAGTTGAATTTTAAGGCATATACCACGAATTTACAATTTGGAGAGAGTGAGATATTAAAAGTACCACTTTGGTTGTTAA
Source organism: uncultured Bacilli bacterium (assembly GCA_944332375.1). Lineage (GTDB taxonomy): Bacteria > Bacillota_I > Bacilli_A > RF39 > UBA660 > UMGS2016. Next base: position 1,400 of record CALVJU010000119.1, on the reverse strand, counting down.
ATGTAGATGATATTGCGATATTATTAGGGGCAGAAAAAGCAAGTCAATTACCAATTATTGAAAAGGCATTGAAGTTTGTGACTGTCTTTGCTCAGTCTGAAGATATTGTTATCAAATATAAGAACGATGTTATTGCAAGAGCACTTTTGGATATACTAGCAAGTGGACGTGCTCCTGCTCAGATTAGAGACCAAGTAACAAGTGTTCTTACAAGTTATAATACAAAAGATTTAAATCTAGATACGACAATCTTTCAACCAGGTTATTCTAGACCTTTAAAACAATGTTTATTTATTGATGCGACTGGTAAGATTCGTGATATGGAGTTATTAATTAACTTCTTAAATACGTTCTTAGATGATAATTTAGAATTAAAATTACCAGATGGTACATTTAAATATAATTTGAAAGATTTAGCTCGTGCTTTTGATTTCGCAATCATTAGTGAAGGGGCATTATTGAGTGAGAAGATCTTTGATGATGTTAATTTGTTAAAAGTACGTTTACATACAATGGCAAATGGAGAACAGAGTATTTATTTTGATTATCCAGAATTTATTACTAAAGATCAATATATTCGTTCTTTATTAACTGCTCCGAATGGACAGAAAGCACAGATTATTAACTTTAATATTAACTATATTGATGATCGTTTAGCAAAGACGATTACGAAGATTTATTCTCGTTTATTATTTGATTACTGTAAAGATAATCGTAATCGTGGAACACTTCCTTTCCATATTGTATTGGAAGAAGCACACCGTTATGTACAAAATGATACGGATGTGGAATTAATTGGTTATAACATCTTTGAACGTATTGCCAAAGAGGGAAGAAAATATGGAGTTGTTTTAGGATTAATTAGTCAAAGACCAAGTGAACTTTCTGAAACAACATTATCACAATGTAATAACTTCTTAGTATTTAAGATGCTTCATCCACGTGATATTTCATATATCCATGATATGGTGCCAAATGTAACAGATGAGATTATGAAGAAGATTCGTGTGTTACAACCTGGTTCTTGTATTGCTTTTGGTTTAGCATTTAAAATACCAGTGATTATACAATTTAAGATGCCAAATCCAACACCATCTAGTGATTCTTGTGATGTAAGTAAGATTTGGTTTGTAACGAAAAGATAGGAGTAGGATTATGAGAGAGGATTTAATTAACATTGTGTTACCATGGGGGGGGCAAATTAGATAAATACTATCTATCTTTCTTGTACTTTAGTTGGAAAACAAGCTGTTTTCAGTATGGAAATGGCTTGTTTTCCGTAGTGAAAACTTTGAAGGATTATGACGAAAAAGTAGGATAGAAAACAAGAAAAAGGTATGGTATAATGAGATAAAATAGGAGTTGATAGGAAGATGAGGAGAAGGAGAATGAAAGTAAAA
>CALVJU010000118.1 GCA_944332375.1 uncultured Bacilli bacterium | reverse complement strand
TACAATCTCGCGATATTGCCCGTTTTGCTGCAAATGAATCTTTAAAACAGTATGATCGAGGAGTTTGTTGGCAAACACAAGATTTACAAATTATTGGTCAAAGTTGGCAAGCAGCTTATTTACCTGTATGGTTATATAGTTATCAACAGAAAAAAGGAAATAAAAGTATTATCCATTATGTTGCAGTAAATGCACGAACCAAAGAAACAATGGGTAGTATCCCAATTTATACTGCAAAGCTTCTCTTAGTATCATTTTTGATTGAAATTTTATGTTTCTTTGCTATCTTCTATGTCGATTTTGATGGAGAGTTCTTATTGGTTATTCCAGGAATCGCATATTACTGTATTATGTATGCAAGATATCGTAATAAGAATGCTCGTCATCATTATGAATTAGAAACAAAAAAAGAAATAAACAATTTAAGAAAAGTAGATCAATTTTTAAAGCGTCGTACAGGACTTAGTAATCCTCGCATTCAAGGTCAGAATAATACAAGCGTGCAAGGAACGTTAGCAAAAAATGATACTTGGAACAAGATATCTCAAAATTTGATGAAGTAATGGATAGAAATTGTTGATTTCTAAAAAGTTTAAGTATGTCAAGACATACTTTTTCTTTTATTTTCAAGCCTTTTATTGTATAATGAAGAAGGTGATGAATATGTTTGAAAGTTTAGGAGATCGTTTACAAACGGCGATACATAAAATAAAGGGATATGGAAAAATTACAGAGCAAAACATTGATGAGATTTCTCGTGAAATTCGTCTTGCTTTATTGGAAGCGGATGTAAACTATCAAGTTGTAAAGGAATTTATTAAAAATGTAAAAGAAAAAGCTTTGGGGGAAGAAGTACAAAAAAGTTTAAAACCAAGTGAATTGTTTGTAAAAATTGTAAAAGATGAATTAGTTGAATTACTTGGTGGAGATAAAGTTGATTTGAATGTTCAAGGAAATCCTGCCACTTTAATGTTAGTAGGACTTCAGGGTAGTGGTAAAACTACAACGATTGGAAAGCTTGCCAATTTACTTCGTAAAAAACACAAGAAAAAACCATTACTAGTAGCTTGTGATGTTTACCGTCCTGCAGCAATTGATCAATTAAAACAACTAGGAAAAGAACTAAATATTGAAGTCTATTCAGAAGGGAAAGGAAATCCAGTAGAAATATCTAAAAATGCAATCCAATATGCGAAAGAAAATCGCTATGATTATGTTTTAATTGATACCGCTGGACGTTTACATATTGATGAAGAATTAATGGATGAACTTGAAAATATTGAACAAGAAGTTCATCCAGATGAAGTATTATTAGTAATTGATAGTATGATGGGACAAGATGCGATTAACGTCATTACAACTTTCCATGAAAGATTAAAGCTCACGGGAGCGATTCTTACAAAACTTGATGGAGATACGAGAGGTGGTGTTGCTCTTTCTATTCGTCATTTAACACATGTACCAATTAAGTTTGTTGGTGTTAGTGAGAAAATGGATGGGTTAGAAGAATTCTATCCAGATCGCATGGCTAGTCGTATTTTAGGTATGGGAGATATCATGAGTATGCTAGAAAAAGCAGAAAGTGTAATCGATGAAGAAGAAGCAATGAATGCGGCTAAAAAGATGGGAAAAGGAACTTTTGACTTAGAAGATTTCTTATCTACAATGAGACAAATTAAAAAATTAGGACCACTAGAAAATTTATTAAAAATGTTACCTGGTGCTTCTAAGTTAGGATTAAAAAATGTAAAAGTAGATCCAAAAGATATGGCACATTTAGAAGCAATTATTCTATCTATGACGCCGTATGAAAGAAGACATCCAGAAGTATTAAAAGCAACACGTAAAAAGAGAATTGCAAATGGTAGTGGAAGAAGTGTGGAAGAAGTAAATCGTTTAGTCAATCAGTTTGAACAAATGAAGAAAATGATGAAACAGATGAAGAATGGAAATATGAAAATGCCTTTTTAAGGAGAACATATGAAAACAAGAAGTACTGAAAAAATTCATTTTATTAAAAATGAGAAAAACAATACCAATTTAATTGAATTATGGTTTCCAATTGAATCACGTGATGAAGATATTGCCATACGTGCTATCTTACCAAGATTATTATTTTATACAAGCGAAAAGTATCCTGCAGAATACTTGATTGAACGAGAATATATGCGTCATTATATATTAAAAACTTTTTCTGAAATACAACAAGTAGGAAATCAATTATTGTATTTATTTCGTTTAATCATTCCTCAAAAGAAAAATATAAAAGATTTTCATATCAAAAAAGCAATTCAATTCTTCTTGGATACCATTTATCATCCCAATATCGATGAAAATGGTTTTGTAAAATTTGAAGAAGAGAAAAGCTTTTTAAAAAAAAGAATGGCGCAGATTCGTAAAGATAAATATGATTCTACAATAGAAGAAGTTTATGAATTATTAGATGAAGATGGTAGTTTAATTGATTCTTTATATCATCATCAAGATCAGTTGGAACATTTAAATAATCAAGATGTATATCGCTATTATCAAAAGACAGTAAATACTCATAAGCCATTTATTTTCTTATATGGAAATGAAGAATTGCTAGAGGCGTCTGAGTTGTTAGAAGCTTTTTATAAAGATTTTCCACATGTTTCTGTTTCTTTTCAGAAAGCAAATCATTTCTTAACATTACATCCTACTGTAAAAACTGTGGAAAAAGATAAACCATATCGTGAATCTATCTTATGCATGGCATATAAAGTAAAAGATATGAAAGAAGAAGATCGTATTCTTTTAATCTTATTAGCTAATATTTTAGATTCTAATGTATCACGTATTTTAAATGATAAGTTAAGAAATCAAGAAAAGCTAGTTTATTGGGCAAGTGCAGATTCTTATTCTAGACATGGACTTTTAGGGATTGGTTGTGGGATTTATAAAAATAATTTACAAGTTACTATCAATAAGACAGAGGAAATGTTCAAGGAATTAAATGATTATGAGACAATTGCAAAAGCATTATCTTTACTAAAGGAAAGAGATGCATGTGAATTACTTCGTATTCAGGATGAGACCTATTATGAATATGATCAGTATATAATAAAATATTTCGGAGTAAAAGAAACAAAGGCTGAATTGATGAAATGTTTTCGACAAATTACGCCAGAGCAAGTACTGGCATTCTTACCTCGATTGAAGCTAGATCTGATTTATTTTGCAAAGGGGGTAGAAGATGCAGATTAATATTAAATCTTATCAATTAGAAAACGGACTGACTGTTTATTTCTACCCTGATCGCACCAAACATTCTGTGATTGTGAATTTAATTGTTAAATTTGGTGGAAAAGATACTGATGTCATAATAGATGGAGAGTATTATCATCTTAAAAACGGGATGGCACATTTATTAGAACACTATACAATCGAACAAAACCAATATGGAAATCTCATCTCATTACTTACGAAAAAGTTTATGTATACAAACGGTGTAACAAATCGTTTATATACACGTTATTATTTTGATGCAGTAAAATATATCGATGAAGGATTAGAAATTCTAATTAAAGGAATTCATCGATCAATTTTTTCAGAACAAAACTTAGAAATTACGAAACATGCAATTCGTGAAGAAATTAGAGGTGTTCAAGATTCGATTGGTCGTAGAATCAATGTATTAGAAATGGAACAATTATTTCACAATCGATCTTATCGTAGTAATATTGGAACAATTTTTGATGTGGATAGTGTGACAATTGAAGATGTAGAAAAAGTATACCGTGCTTTTTATCAACCGTCCAATGAAATCATAGTAGTTGCTGGAAATTTTCAAGAAAAAGAAATGTTAGAGAAAATTACAAAATTATATGATGAACTTTCATTTGAATCACATACTATCAAAAGATTATTAAACGAAGAACCGCCTACGGTCAAAAATAAAAAAGCAGTTCTTAATTTTCCAACAGCAAGACCAATCTTTCAATTGTCTTTTAAAGTACCAATTGGCAATTTAACAGGAGAACAGAAACTGAAACTAGATTGGTATATGTCAATTTTCTTTGAAATGAATTTTAGTATCTTATCACCAATTGTAAAAAAATTGAAAGATAGAAAAGTAATCGATAAAAATTTAGTTCTATCATCTAATTTCTATGATGATTATCTTATTGTAAAAATAGGTTCTTATACAAACAAAAAAGAAGAATTGAAAAAAGAAATTTTAAAAACGTTAAAACATCTACGAATTGATGCGGACGTATTTGAATTATCAATTCGAGAAAAGAAACTAGAAATATCACTTCGCCCAGAGAAATTAAATGATGTGATAGAACCATTTATAGATAATTTAGTGTGCTTTGATTATCCTTATTTAGATAGTGTTGCTTATTTAGATACTTTGTCTATTCAAGAATATCAAAAAATTATAAATCAACTTGATTTTTCAAATTATTGTATGACGGAAGTAATTGATAAAAATACTCATTGTATACAGAAAGAAAATGAAGAACTTGTCGCTCATTGATACCTGTTTTGCTATCTTTTTGTTATAATTAAATGGGAGGTACTTATGGAAGTTGTAAAAGAAAAAAGTGATATTAAAAAATTGGTGGATAATCAAATTTATGGTGATATTGAATTAAAGAATGCTCAAATTGAATGGAAAGGAACTGGCAATGTTTTATATTGTGTCGGTAAGATACAACTAGAGAATTGTAAAATCCGTTTTACTGGGAATCATTCCTTAATTTATTTTGATGAGAATTTATATCCATTTTCGATTGATATTCGAGTTGGAAATGATTCTGTATTTTATTTAGGAAAGGATTGTTATCTAAACAAAACTTCTCATATATATGCTACAGAAAGAAAAAATGTATTGATTGGAAATCAGTGTTTGCTTTCTTTTGACTGTTATTTTAGAAC
>CALVJU010000117.1 GCA_944332375.1 uncultured Bacilli bacterium | reverse complement strand
TTACATGGATTTGTTTAACTAATTTTGATAAGTTATGTATTACTATGCTATTATTATGTCACTTGAAAGGAAGAGCGATTATGATTTAGTTACTAGTGTAAATAAAACTATTTATGACATATTTTTACACTAGTAGTTTAAAATGCTTCTTATCCTTTTTTTGATATTTATGCGAACTACTGTAAAGTAGTTTTTTTGTTGGGGGTGTATTCTTTTGAAAAAGTTAAAACATTTTAAGATATTTTGGGATTATATTAAAGATGATAAATTAAGACTTATTCTTTAAATTATCTTAGTAGCATTATCTTATTTGCCTGCTTTAATATCTGTATATTTTTGGAGAGTTGCGGTTGAAGCTTTAACTGTTAAAGACCTAACTTCATTTGTTTTCTATCTTGCTAGGTATGAAGGTATTGACATTATCTTCTACACTTTTTTACAGATTGGATTAAATTTTAGAATATATATAATTGATTTCTAAACATAAATTTCAGTTTGATAAATTATTCACTACAATTTAGTTTTGGAAATAGTATTAATAAAAAAATAATAATCTTTTCTAATATTAAATTCCACTTTACTTTAAAACTGAAATTTAACTTTAAAATAAACGTAAAAGACTTAAATGACTTAAATGAGTTAGTAAGTATTGACGATGAGAAAAAATAGTGTTAAAATTTTCTTGCAGTATGTTGTTTGATGTGTGTTGTATTTTATAAGGAGGAACGTATGTCAGACAATATTGAAAGTTTTTTGGAAGTACTGGTAAGTTATCTTGCTTTATCACCAAATAGTCAGAAAGGATTTACAAAAGATTCTGATGGAATGAAAGAGACTTATTCTTTTGTAAAGATTCCTGTGTATTATTTGGATTATCATGACACGATTGTCAAGATGTTTGGAAAAGAAGAGTATCAACAAATGTTATCTTTCTTTCAGTTATCTGATTTAGAAGATAAGAAAGAATTATTTCATCAGGCAATGAGTGAAATTACGAGACGTAATGATGTGAGAATTTCTTCGGATCAAAAAGCTTATAACCTTTATCTGAAGGTACCATTACAGTTTGCTGAATGGAGAGTAAAAACATTTGAAGAGTGTGTGATGAAGAAACGTATTGATGAGAAAATGCAGAAATTTGCTTCTTCTTTCCCTATAGAAAATGATCTTGCAAGAATTTTTCATCCAGAAGAGTCTCCAAAGACGAAAAAAATACAATTTAATCAAAGAACACAATGACGAAGAGGTATGAATGCATTTCTTTTTTACAGTGAATAGGGATAGTGAGAACCTAGAAAAGAATCATTGATATGGAGCTTCTGAGTGATGTAAAGAAAGCTGATTCTCTAAAGAGGATAAGTAAGGTGGAACCGCGGGTATACTCGTCCTTACATATCTCTTTAGAGTTTTTTTATAGGAGGTTATTTATGGAAAAGTTAACAATGGAAAAATTAGTAAACTACTGTAAACAGTATGGATTTATTTTTCAAGGAAGTGAAATTTATGGAGGACTTGCGAATACATGGGATTATGGACCATTAGGGGCACGTTTGAAAAATAATGTCAAAGATACTTGGAGAAAACGTTTTATTCAAGAGAGAAAGAATGCTTATGAAGTAGATGCAGCCATTTTAATGCATCCTAGAGTGTGGGAAGCAAGTGGGCATGTATCTAGTTTCTCTGACCCATTAGTCGATTGTAAAGAGTGTAAAACACGTCATAGAGCAGATAATTTAATTGATGATTTTGATGATACTGCTCATGCGGATGGTATGACACAAGAAGAGATGATGAATTATATCAAAGAACATCATGTACCATGTCCAAAGTGTGGAAAAAGTAACTTTACTGATATTCGTCAATTTAATTTAATGTTTGAAACCAAAAGAGGGGTAACAGAAGATGCGAAAAACATCATCTATTTACGCCCGGAAAATGCCCAGGGAGAGTATGTAAACTTCTTAAATGTGCAACGTACTATGAGAGCAAAACTACCTTTTAGTATTGGTCAAATTGGAAAAGCATTTCGTAATGAAATTACTCCAGGTAACTTTACATTTCGTACAATAGAATTTGAACAAATGGAATATCAAACGTTCTGTAAAGAAGGAATGGATAGTGAATTATATCAATATTTTAAAGAATATGCGAAAAAATATTTCACAGACTTAGGATTACCAGAAGAAAAATTAAGATTTCACGATCATGAGAAGTTAGCTCACTATGCCAAAGAAGCTTGTGATATCGAATATAAATTTAACTTTGGATGGGGAGAAATCAATGGTACTCATAATCGTACAGATTATGATTTATCGCGTCATCAAGAATATTCTGGAGTATCACAAGAGTATTTAGATCCGGAAACAAATCAAAAATTTATTCCATATGTCATAGAATCTACAGTAGGTTGTGATCGTTTAGTACTTGCTTTATTAGATCAGTGTTATGAAGAAGAAACATTAGAAAATGGAGAAACAAGAGAAGTGATGAAATTTAGTCCAGCAATTGCTCCATATAAAGTGGCAGTACTACCATTAAATAAAAAATATCACAAACAAAAAGCAGAAGAAATTTATGAATTATTCTCAAAACACTTTATGACAAGTTATGATGAAACTGCTTCGATTGGAAAACGTTATCGTAGACAAGATGCGATTGGAACACCATTTGCAGTCACAGTAGATGATGAAACATTAAATCATGGAACAGTTACTCTAAGAAATCGTGATACGATGGAACAAATGACATTAAAAATAGAAGAAGTCATTCCATATATTCAAGAGCAATGTGCATTTTAAAAGATAATCACTGGCGATTATCTTTTTTTTTCACATATGGTTTTGTTTGTAAATCTGTAATATAAGCATCTAGTTGATTTTGGTAAGAATGAGAATTTCTTTTGATTCTTTGCCAATTTTCGTCTCTAGTTTTTATTTCTAAAAGTTCTTGATTTACAATTTGATCAACGAACTGTTTTGAATTTAGAAAAATCTTTTTTCTTATTTTTGTTTCATTCATTTCTATGGGTTTTGTTCCACATAATTCGTTTCTTTCTTTTTGTAGTAAATTCCTTAAATAGAAAGTACTTTCAATGAGAATAGAGGTACAGATTACAGTTGGCAATAGAATGGCTGAAAGAGTCATTGAATTTAGTTGTGTCAGTAAAGTAAGAACAAATAAACAGAGATAAAGTAGATTTGGAAGAATGACCGGGAAGGATGTTTTGTAACTTTGATGGATGTAATTTACAAAGGTATCAACACTTTTCATTAATTCACTTTCTGTTTGTTCAATATGTGACTTTTCTATTTTAATTCCTTGAATATCACCATTTTGATGATTTTCTAAGTACAGTGAAATATTTTTCAATCTATCAATTGCAATAGAATAACACTCTGATTTATTAGCTTCTAATATGTAATTTCTTGTAGCAACCTTATATTGGTCTAGTGAGACGTCACGGTCATGTTTTTTCGTTTTATTGATATCCTTTAAAATTGTATAGAAAAATGGCCATATGACAACCAATGCGGCAGGAAGTCCTTGAAACATAAACACTGCTTGTAAAATAAGCATGATAAGTGTAATTTTTTGAAAACGGTTAATTCCCTTTGGAAT
>CALVJU010000116.1 GCA_944332375.1 uncultured Bacilli bacterium | reverse complement strand
ACTTACGACTAGCCAGAAAATCACACATATGAACAAAACGTTGATATTTATTAGATGGAACTGGTAATACTTCAACTCCATTATAATCTTGATTCCATGGTCCCATATGACTAGATATCATATTTGTCATAGCTTTGATTTCATTTTCTGTTAGAGTCAAATCTTCTTTATGACTTTCGATCATCTGACAAACTAATAGCGGATGATCAAATCTTGTATATTTTTCCTTTGGATCTCCATTTTTTAATCCATCATGAAGAATGAGTGCCATCAAAATCATATCTTTTTCTTCTTTTTGAAACTGATAACCGATGCTCTCATCATTTAACAACTCATACGCAATTCGAACAGCAGCCTTTGTATGACGAACAAGTCCTCCCTCTCCTAATGCATAACTAGGATGATATTTTCCTGTCGAGCTCGCTGGAATCTCAAAAAAATAATCCGGTAAATAAGAAACCAACTTTTTCATATTTTCTCGATAACGTTCTGATCGAATATAATGAATTTCTCTTTGAAATACTTGAATCTTTTTTTCATTCATAAATCATACATCCTTTCTAATCGATGAATTCTAATAAAATTTCATTTGAAATATATAAATACTTTTCAGGAATATAAAGATACCCATTTTTTTCCTCTAAAAATTGTTTTTCTTTTAATTTTTGAATAGGAAAAACTTCTTCTATAGGAATGTGAAATTTTTTTAAAAAACGTTCTTTAGAAATTCCCTCCATTTTTCGTAGTCCTAAAATACATTCATTTTCCATTTCTTCCTTTTTAGATAATTGATGTTCTTCGAGACGTGGAATACCAGAAACATATTTCAAAATACTTCTAGTATTTTGATAACGAATAGAATCAATATAACCACTTGCACCCAATCCAAAGCCATAATACTTTTCATTATTCCAATAAACTAAATTATGGTTTGATTCATATCCTGGCATTGCAAAATTACTAAATTCATAGTGATGATATCCAAGTTCTTTTAATGTTTCTTCAATTTTTTGATACATCCATAAATCAAGTTCTTCGGCAATTGGTTCTAACTTTTTTTGATATAGAACAGTATGTTCTTCCAAAATCAAAGAATAAGTAGAGATATGGGGAACTTTCAATGAACAGAAAAAAGAAAGATCATTGAGAAAAGAAGACTTTGTCTGCCACGGAAAAGCATACATCAAATCAACATTGATATTGGTAAATCCTACTTCTTTCACCATGTGGATCACATCTTCTACCTGTTTTTTTGTATGATGGCGTCCCAAAAGTTGAATGCTTTTCTCATCAACAGATTCAATTCCAATACTAATCCGATTCACACCATATTGTTGAAAAAGAAGCAATTTTTCTCTTGTAATAGATTCAATATTACATTCTACGGTATACTCTATTTGTTCTTCTTTTACAAATATATCTAATATTTGAAATAATTGTTTTAATTCTGATAAAGAAAGAGAACTTGGTGTTCCACCACCCACATAGAGTGTCTTTAACGCTTCACCACGATAATATTTTTGAATCTCTTGCTTTAAAGCATTTAAATATTTTAAAACATTTCCACTTTTTTTATAAATTTTACAAAAGTCACAATAAGTGCAAATATCATCACAAAACGGAATATGGACATAACAACTAGTCGCCATGATGAGTTAATAATTCCTTTACTTCTTCTTTAGAAATACCAATCTTTTGATAGTAAGCAAGTACTTCTTTCATCATATCTTCTGGTGTCAATGTATCCATTGGTTTTGAAAAAGTAAACTCGTCTTGATTTTCTACTTTACTTAACAATCTTTGAAATTGTCCGTGATAAAACTTGGCAAATTCTTTTGCACTTTCTTCATCTTCTAACGAAAATAACTCTTTTAGAGTCATGTGAAACCATTTTTGCTTCATACCTATTCACCTTCTACTACATCTCAATTATATCATATTTCCTATAGAAAAAAATAGCAATCCCTCATAGATTGCTATTTTCATTTTATGCGATTTTCTTTCCTGCCACAATTAGATAAGCATTCTCTTCTTCCACATAACAAGTTTGTAAAAGAAGAATTTCATCATAACTAGATACTTCTACTTCTGTATCATAAATAGATTGCTCTTTTAGCCAAGAAAGATGTGTTGCATATTCTTCCTGTGTAAAGTTTAAATTCACATGTTGATAATCTGTTCGTGCAATATAAACAGAGAAAATTTGATAAGTACTTGTTTTCTCATCTGTCTCCCAAATCAGATTTCGATGAGATGAATAATAGTTCTTATTTAAATAATTTTCCAAGATGTGAAAATCTGTCGTTACATTTTCTGAATTATGCCCATAAATAATTAATTTTCGATCACTTAACTGATTTCTATAATCTAAGAAGACACTTCCTAAACTATTTTTAGAATGATCAATCAAATGATTTAAATAGTATTCATTGTCATCTCCTTGAACAACAGGAATTGATAAGTTGGTATTTTCAAAAGATAATTTTCCAACAATATCTGCATTTTGAAAGTGTTCTTGATAATCTTCTACTTCATTTGTTGTAGAAGCTTCTAACAGTTCCACTTCCTGTTTTACCACATCTAGTTTCTTCTTATCCTGTTTTTCAGTTGGCAAGAAAAATTGATAACCAAATCCCCCAACTAAGAGAAGAATAACAATCAATAGAATTCTTTTCTTAGTAATGATTTTCATCATTATTCTCCACGAATTTCTTTTCTTTTCGCATAAGCACAAAGACTACCACTCATAGCAAGTAATACATATGTCATAGATACACCTGCTTCTTGAACACCTGTCTTTGGTGGATTGACTTCTGGATCAATCGTTGTACCAGTATTCATCTTTCCCCATTTTGCATAAACAGTTAATTCTTCTACTGGTGTTCCATCTACCATAATCTTTGTACTGGCATTAAATTCAGTATTTAAAAGTTCATATAATGCTTCGAAGTTTCCTTCACTTGCATATTTTTGCGCTAATTCTTGATCATCAGCAATATACCATCCTAAGAAGACATATCCTTCACGAGAGGCAGTTGCTAAAATCTTTTCAGCTAAATTCATACTATTTCCAAAAATAGTAACGTCACTTGCAAATCTTGTATTAAGACCTACAATTGCTTCTGTCATAGAAGATCCAAAGATCACTCTACCAGAAGTTCCAAAGTTAGAGATAAATCCTTCTGTTGCATCATAATGTACAATAGACGTTGGAGCCCATACGTATGCTCTTCCAAAAACAGTAGGATCTAAATCTTCTCCTAATTGATTATATCTAAATTGATAACGATAAACTCTTCCTGTATTTGGATCAATATATGTAAATACGTGAGAACCTTCTCCTCCTACTTCTTTGTTTACATCTTGATGTAATACAAATTGTGTTAGAGCTGTATAATCACTATTTACTGGTCCAGCAAATTGAACCTCTTCTTTTGATCCAGTTCCATCTGGCATCGTTGGATTTTGTTCTGAATGATAACGATCATTTAAAGAATCAGAAGCTGTTACATTATCAGAATCAATTTGTAAACTACCACCTGTTACAATCGTATTTCCAGAATGATGATTTTCTGAGTTATAATCATCGAAAATATCATTGGATTCTTCTCCATTACTAACAATCACAGAGTCTTCTAAAACATGGAATTTTGCTTCTCCATTTTTATCATCATAAAGAGAATATCCACTGACTCCATCACTCATCATAGTAGAGTTAGAAATATATAAATCTCCTTTTGCGACTATTCCAGCCCAATAACCAGAATCTCCAGGTTTTTCTCCAAAACCGTAAATATCATCACCATATCCATTTTTATTTGTTGTAATACTAGAATCTTTAATATTTGTGACTCCATTAGAGATATAGAAACGTACTCCTGGCCCACCGTTATTGTTAGCAGTGATTGTACTGTTGATAATATCTGTACTTTCTTTTCCTGCATTATATTTTGAAATATTTAATCCAATATATGCATTATTAGAAGTATCAATAGTACTATTTGTTGCATCAAATGATACATTTGAAATTCCATGAGAACCATTGTTATTTGCAGTAACAGTAGAGTCATTTACAATAATATAGAAATTGTTAATTGCAACTGCTCCATTATCACTAACATTTAATTTAGAGCCATTAGATACATTTAAAATATATGGAAGACTTTGTCCTGTAATTCCATTACTATGATTATGATTAATATCTAATATTGCATGGTCTAAATTAATATTTACGCTATCTGGATAATCAGTATTCATACAAATACCTTGACCATTATTTGTAAATAGTGCATAAGAATTACTTTCTAAATTAAATGTAAAGTTTGTTACATTAATTGCGAAAATACCTGCACCAATATTGTTATTAATATTTAATTTTGCATTACTTTTTAAAGTAAGACTTGTATTACCTTTTCCACGAACATCAATTGCAGAACCACTTGTTCCGTTTCCTTGACCTTTATCAACATATGATGAGTAAACTGATGAATCGGGATCATCATAACCACCACCATAATATCCGTGTTGATTACTATTCGTTAGTACATTATCATTAATATTTAGTGTTGCAAACTCTGTTAAAGTAAGTGCACTATAAATATTTGTTCCAGCATTTTTATATCCTAAACGTACACCATGATTATGATCTACTAATGTAAGATTTCCTTTCAAATACATAGAACCTTCTTCAATGAATAATGCTGCACTTGCATTTCCTTCTGTGCTTGCATTTCCATCAATCGTTGCATTATTTGCTGTAATTTTTGTACCATTTGCACGATTGATAAATTGTAATTCTGTGTAATTACCACTGATTACAAATGATAGATTATCTTTTGTCACGTTAATGATTTTGTGATAATTTTTACCATTTTTTTCAGTGCTGTAATCACCTGGTGCTATTACAATACTATCTTGTGATGTTGCACCAATTAATTTTCCGTCAATTTCATCTTGACTCATATTTGGATCAATTGTAATTTCTTGTGCATTTACATTCATTCCAATTAGGAAAAATGCACAGACGAAACATACAACGAAACCAAAATACTTAAAGTGTTTTGCCATGTCTTTCTCCTCCTTCTTTACTACGATATGGCATTCGTAATATTTTGTTCAGAGAAAAGTTGCTTTTTTCGCATTGTTATCTAAATAACCATAAACTCCCCTGAATGGTTACTTATCTTAAATGCAAATGATCTTTTTGTCAAGTAGAATTCTTGCAAATTGTTATCAAATCAAGAAAAAAGATGAAAAAGATTCTCTTTAATGTAACATATGGTTTAATTTCTTCAAAACCTTTTGCTCTTTTCTAGAAATTTGAACTTGACTCATTCCCATGATATGAGATAATTCTGTTTGACTCATATCCTTGTAATAACGATTACAAATCAGTTGTCGTTCTTCCTCTTCTAGTTTTAATAATGCCTCTTTTAAGTCCAATAATTCATCAATATCTTGTTTCTTAGGACTTGGTGTTACATCATATAAATTCATTTCTTTTCCATCTTCTACAATAGGAGTATCTGCACTTTGTAAAGCATTTTTTGAATTCATCGCTTGAATAATTTCTAATTCACTTTTCTGAAAGTGTATCGCCAACTCTTCTGGAGTTGCGAACCGTTCTGTTTGTTGATAAAACAGAAGTTGATACCGATCAATCTCTAAAGAGAGTTTGTGAATTTCACGACTAATTTTAATCCCTTTATTTTCTCTAACATATTTTCTTATTTCTCCTAATATATAGGGATAAGCATAAGTCGTAAACTTTGTATTCCATTTCTCATCATAATTTTGATATGCTTTTAATAATCCAGTCACTCCAACTTGAAATAAATCTTCTTTTTCTTCGTATGGATAACGATTACAAATTGAATAGATCAATCTCTGATTTTCTAAAATCAGTTGTTCTTTCACTTCACCCCTCCTTCAAATGTGAATGATAGAAAGAGCTGTTAATTCATCACTTGTCTCATCCATATAACGAAATACTTGTTGTTGTTTTAACTTTCGTTTCATACTGAGATTATGAACTCCACAAAGAAGTGCTCTTCCTTTTTGTTCTGAAATTAATTTGGAATTTTCTTTCATAATTTCAATTCCAGAATGATCAATCTTCTTTAATTCTGAAATATTAAATACTACATTACCAATCCCATATTCTTCTAAAGTATCCATCACCTCTTTTTTTACAATATCTACTGTATTTTTTGTCAACTCACCAATAAAGCGAACAAATAAGATTCCCTTTCGAAATTCCATATCAATTTCTAGCATATCATTCACCTCGGTAACACTTTAACATAATTCAAAAGAAAAAAGTGTCTTTCGACAAAACTAGAATAAATTATTGATCAACAATTTTTTCACGAAAAAAGAAGAGTTATTCCCCTTCTTTGATGATCTCTTCAAATGTATATCCTTCTTTTCCAAAGTGTCCATAATAAGACAATGATTGATAAATAGGTTCTTTTAATTTTAAACGTTCTATCATTTGTTTTGGCCTAAAATCAAATTCTTCTACTACCCATGCTTCTATTTCTTCTAGTGGAATCGTCTCTGTATGGAATGTATCAATACGAATACTTGTTGGATGAGATACTCCAATCGCATAACTAAGTGCTACTTCACATCTTTTTGCAAATCCTCTAGCAACAATATTTTTAGCAACAAACCTTGCGAAATATGCACCTGTTCGATCTACTTTAGATGCATCTTTTCCACTAAAAGATCCTCCACCATGATGAGCAAATCCACCATAAGTATCTACAATAATCTTACGACCAGTTAAACCTGTATCTCCTACTGGACCACCAATTACAAATCTACCTGTTGCATTAATATGATAAACAGTATCTTCTCTTAAATACTCCTTTGGAATTACTACATCAATGATTTTTTCTTTCACATCTCTTCTCAGTTTTTCTATATCTATCTCATCATGTTGTAAAGAAACAACAATATCCGTAACATATACAGGAACATCATCTTCATATAATACAGTTACCTGCATTTTTCCATCTGGACGAAGATAAGGAAGTATATGATCCTTTTTTACCTTTTCTACTTGATAAGCAAGATTACGAGCTAAAACATAAGAAAGAGGCATATATTCTTTTGTTTCATCTGTCGCATAGCCAAACATCATTCCTTGATCTCCAGCCCCCATATCTTCCTTTTCAACTCCCATAGAAATATCTTTGGATTGTTCATTTACATTCAATTCTACTTCAACTGTATCATAAGTAAACCCATATTCTTTTTTCGTATATCCAATCTCTTTTATCACATTTCTTGCAATTGTTTCCATATCACAAGAATAAGTACTAGATACTTCTCCTAAGATAAACACTTTCTTATAACTGATTGCCACTTCTATCGCAACCTTCGCATTACAATCATGTTTTAAATAATCATCTAATATTGCATCAGCAATCTGATCGCAAATCTTATCCGGATGTCCTTTTAAAACCATTTCAGAAGTCATTAATTTTTTCATCTCACATCACTCCTAACAAAAAAGCCACCGGAAAACCGATCGCCTTTTCATTATCTTTCGGTTTCCCGTAGGATTTAGCACCTTTCCAATTGGCAGGTTGCCGGGTTTCATAGGGCCTATTCCCTCCACCACTCTTGATAACTTCTACTTCTATTATATCTCATTTTTCTCATTTTGAAACTATTTTTTTAATAGTAATAACTACTATCATAACTACCTGCAAAAGAAATCATATCTAATGTCTTTTCATTTCCTTTTACAGTTACTTCAAAATCTTCTAATTGTCGATAATCATGTAACTGATTTTTTCTTAAATCTTCAATTACCATATCATAGTGAAATTCAAAATCAACTCTTCGATTACTTTCAAATAAAACATCGTAATTTGATAGTTCCCCTTCTTTTTCTACTGTAGGTTGTTGATAAATATCTTTATAATAAGTAATTTCTAATACCAATTTTCCATCTTCTAACGTTGGATCTAATTCTTCTTGATACTTCATACGGTAATCATAATCTATAATACTTGGTTCAGTAATTTGTAATGTCGTCTCATAAGTATCCTTTTCTAATCCAGTAGGAGCTTCATTTATGTATTGAAAATGAAATACAAGATCAATGGTTAAAAACGTTCCGATAATTAAACAGATCAAACCAATCACAATTCCATAAAAACGTGGTTTCTTATTCGTAAAAACAACACGATAAATCAAACTAGAAATTTCCGATAAAATACAAATTCCACCAACACATAATAGGAATGGTCCAAAATAGAAAATACCTTTTATGAATCCAAACACAACAAAAGCAAGACAAATACCAATTCCTACAATCATAAACCAAATTGGTACCAACACAAAGAAGATAATAAATATTTTTAAAATTGTTATAAATACAGTAGAAAGTGAATTTTCTCTTCTCAATTGTCTTTCCCTTTTTTCTTCTCTTTTCGTTTCAGAAATTGTTTCCTTTGCTTCTTCTTTCTTACTTTCTTTCATCTTTACTTCGTTTTCCTTCTTCTCTATTTTCTCTTTTTTTTTAGGTGTTACATATTGCTTAAACATTGCTACAAAAATAAAGCCACAGAATATTAAAAACAAAACACCTAGTGCAATATTAAATAAAACAATAAAAACTTCCGCAATAGGAGTCATAAACATATGAAGTAAACTTTCTCCTAAACTTCTAACGATTGAAATTGGAATACTCACTACCACACATAATAAAAGAGCTGCAATTGCTTTAAACAACAATTCAAAAACAAATTCAATTGTAAACTCTTGTTCATTTTCTTTTACTTGCTCCATCACCTTTTTTGTTGCTTTACTTGCCTTATCAGCACCTTTTTTGATAAAGTCATCAAAATCTTCACTTAATTTCTTTGCTGAAGCTTCAAACTCATCTTTCGTTCCCTCTTTATAATTTGGATTAATCTTATACGCACTTAGAATTTCTTTTGCTAAATCATCAAGTTTTCCAAAATCAGCAATTGCTTCTTTTTCTGTCTTTCCATGTTTTACTTTCTCATCAATAATATCACTATATTCATTCACAATATCTTTAATTTCTGAATCATCTAGCACCGATAACTTCTTTTCTAACTCACTTAAGAATTTTTTCTTTGTCATACTACTCTCCACTCTCCTTAATAAATTGATTGACACTACTTGCAAAATCTTGCCAACTATGTAATAACTCTTTCATTCTTTTCTCACCTAACACAGTAAGTTTATAGTACTTTCTAGATGGTCCCTCTGTTGATTCCATTAGATAAGTCTCAAAATAATTCTCATTTGTTAATCTTTTTAATAAGGGATATATTGTCCCATCATTAATATCAACCACTTTAGAAACTTCTTCTAAAAGTTCATACCCATACATATCTTTCTTATGTACAGATAATAATACAATGAGTTCTAACACCCCTTTCTTAAATTGGATATTCATATCTCACCTCTTGCTATTAGTTTATACCTACTACCTGTTATTGTCAAGTAGTTGATAAAAAAAGAATGTAAACTGAAAAAGAGATACCAATCAATGATATCTCTACTAAGCTAATTGTATATCACCCAATCTGAAATGGTTGAGATTTTGAGCCATTTCCAGAAGTAAATTGAGTTGATGATTCGAGGAAGAGGACTGGACGAGGGGAAGCTTGTCTCCTTTCATTTGCGAGAGAATTAACAAGTCCTGTCATACCCATTCCATACAAGCCTGACCATATTAAGTTATCATTTGGTGTTATTTCAGAAACACAATTATTGATTGTCCAATAAATTGTTTGCTCTGGTAAATCTAATAAATAATTTGAATTACATGTACTTGTTCCACTATCCATTAATTGATTATATTGGTCAGTCACTGATGTACATGCTTGATTTGTACTTGCTTTTAATACATCGCTCACATTCACCAGTCCAACATTTCCTATCCATGTATTCATTTTCTCTCCTGCAATGTTTTTACTTAGACTATCGTTTCTAGTTTCATCATACAATTCTACTGGTCCAATATAAAAGTTATGTTGTTGAATCTGGGCTCTTGCAATCTCTGTTAAACCATTATAATATTCTCCATTTAAATAGTCAGCAATGCTAGAATCTTCTGTGACTGTTCCACTGAATTGTCCATCAGGGCTTTGATATGTTCCACTTACTTTTCCATATACTCCACAACCAAAATAATTTTGTAAGCCTGTACAATAAGTATTATTCTCATAACTTCGATAGCCAACTGAGTCAAACGCCATTGTTCCTGGTAATAATTCATCTCTAATAATCTTATAAGTTCCATCTGTTTCTTTGGCAATAATTCTCCATAATTCATTATTAAACTCTACATAGTTATTTGGATTTTGTCCTCTATAGATATATCTTCCTGATTCATAACTATCTTCATAGAGTCCGTCTCCACTGGAAACAAGTTCTACATCTTGACCTCCCATATTGACTGTGTCATCTCCTGGAGTTGGAACTACTGGTACTCCTCCATCACTTTGTTCATAAGTCAAAGTAATCGATATTTCTTTCTTCATATTGGTTTCGTTAAAATCTACTGAAGCATCCCATTCTACAATGACTTGAAAAGTTTTCTCTTCACTTTTAAGTAATGGATCTCCTTCTGCAATATTTTCTAAATGGACTTTGATTGGTAATGGATCAGAACTATTGGTTTCTTCTACTCCCTCAATCTTCGAAAGAACTGCATCCAAATCTCCTTGGTTTGCTACTACAACATCATAAGTAGCAGTTGCACCTGGTTGGGTTAGTTCTACATTCAAAGTTAATGTGGTATCATCTGTAATCTCTTTTAACTGTGTTGTCGCATTATTCATCTCTTTTTCTTCGGCACTTGTAAATAATATTTTCCACTTTGATGTAATATTCGCTGTACCATTGATCTGTAGTGTCTGACTTAATAATGCATATCCAATTCCCAACATTAGAAATACGGATAATACAATTCCACCAATCATAATTTGTTTTGGATTTACCTTATATTTTTTTCTCATGATATCTACTCCTAACATAATATAGTTATTTTTTTCATTCATATCTTCATTTTAATTACTACGGAAAAAAGCCATTTCCACACCGAAAACAGCCTCTTCTCTTATATTTCAAGTACAAGAAAGATAGAGAGACTTTATCTAATTTGCCCCCCCCCATGGTAACATTATGTTAATATAGCAATTCTTTCTCATCACTTTTCACCTTTTCTTATTTCTTCTTTGTTTTATTTCCTTTTTTTGTAGTTTTTTTCGTTTTTTCTACTTCTTTTTTCTTCTTTTCTACTTTCTTTACATCTTTCTTTATTTCTTTTTTCTTTGCTTCATTTTTCTCTTTCTTTGCTTCTTCTTCATAATTTAAGAAATGATTCTCATCCATTGTAAAGTGCAATGACAAACCAACCATTAATAATGCATGAAAGATCTCAAATAATATAATTGGAACCGAAGTATCAAAGATTTCATAATAATCTAACCAAGACTTCAATCCGAAGAAAACAGCTAGAACGATCACAATTCCCATAAATACTTTATTGATTTTTTCTAACTTGATTTTCTTTCTCATACAAACTTGTTTTACTATCATATAGATTGCTAAAAGAATATAAAAAATATAACAAGAAAATGTTTGATAAAATAGTCCTCCTATGCAATACCATAATATTAATCCGATCAAGAAAACAATGTTTAATTGTTTTACATGTTTTCTACCAATTGGAAATAATAAACTCCAAAAATATAATAATGGAAACAAGGTAGAACAAATTAGTAAAGTAATTCCTTGATCTATTTCTAATGAATAATATAGAGTAAATAATATTCCTGTTACAATGAGTAATAACAGAATATTTAATAAGACTAATCCCTTTTGTTTTCTAATATCTTTTACCATACGTTTATCACCCTATTCTTATTATATAAAATTATCGTCCATTTTACAAGATTTCATGGTACAATATCTTTAGGTGAGAATATGAAAAAAAGAAAACCTTGGTTTTATATCTTATGTTTTATGATTCTTCTTTTTTGTGCGATATGGATGTTTTTAACAAATTGGATTTTCAATGTGATCAAAGAAAGAACTGATAAGGTTGAAGAAGAACAATATATAGATGTTTTACGCTATGTATTACCCCAATTAACTTATTACGATCAAGAAATCAATCTTGATGAATTAACAGAAGAACAATTACTTTTGTTAGGATTAAAAGTAACTTA
>CALVJU010000115.1 GCA_944332375.1 uncultured Bacilli bacterium | reverse complement strand
TAGAAGAATTTGAAGTAAAAAAAGTTTCTGATGAACCGATAAAGATGAAAAAAATTTAATTTATTAGGGTATACATATAAGAGTTAGGTGAGAGTTATGAGAAAGAACCATTATATTAACATAATGTTACCAGGGGCAAATTAGATAAAGACTCTCTATCTTTTTTGTATTTGAAATATAAAGGAAGCTGTTTTCGGTGTGGTAATGGCTCAAAAACAAATCCATTCGTTTTATCAATGAGCTAGAACAATTCTAGCTTTTTTGATTCATATTTGATTTTGTCTATTCAGAAACAAAGCATGAATACAATTCGCAAAAAAAAAATAAACAATATCATATGAAAATATGATATACTGGTAACAGAGTAGAGGAGTGTTTTTATGAAGTGTAAAAACTGTGGCACAATGTTACCAGAGGGTATGATTGTATGTCCTAATTGCGGTTATGTTTCTGTAAATGACAATTTAGATTCCAATGTATCAAAGAATCCTCTTTGGAAGACCAATCTTTTATATGCATCGTTGATTCTTTGTACTTTTCTATTTTATTTTCTATTTTGTGATATATTTTATTATCTGGCTATATCCATCATCACTCTTATTTTTGGTTCATCAGAACTAGCAACCCAACTCATTGCCGCAAGTTATATTTTATTTCCTGTAGTACTCATTGTAGGTAGTCACTACTTAATCATCAATGAGTTATTAAAAAAGGGTGCGATTCCTAGAGAAAAGGTTTCTAGATTTCTTATTTATATTTTTATTGATTGGATCATACCTTGTCTCTTTTTTGCAGAAACGTTCTTATTTAATATACTTATTTATATGATTTCTATGATATTTGTAAGAATGATTTATCAATATCAAATCAGTAAGATTTATCCAGATATCTATGCATCTAAAACTCCAATACAAATTGGATATCGTATGATTCTTGTCGCAGTTCTTGTTCCTATTCTTCTTTTCGTATTTGCTCCTTTTACTGATGGAGTAATGTCAAAGGATGTCTATTGGAATGATTATCAATTAAGTATTCCAGTTACAATGGATGTATCAGAAGTAGAGGATAGACTTTTAATTGACTATCATGGAATTGATGCAGTTCTCTCAGAAAGTACAATTGATGTAGATAATTTGTTCAGTGCTTATCAAAAATCCCCTGTTTTAGTAGAACTTTATTTTAGAGAGGGAAATGAGAATATCGAAATATATAACGGAAGTATCAAAACAATCAATCAAGCAGAAATCTTGTTATTTCAATTCCGCCTTGTAGATGGGAAACAAGGAAAAGTCGCATTATTTAAGTTGAAAGATCGATCTTTTATGGTATTATTTTCTAATCAGGATGGTTCTTCCGTCATCCCAAGTGGAGATGTCAATGAGATTTTAAATGTACTCGTAGATATGGAAGTATAATAGGAGAAGTAAGCGTTTGTTCTTACTTTTTTCTTACAATTCCGTCACTTGGTGATATTTTATTTGTAAAATTTTAGAAACATGATAAAATGGTAATGTATGGATATGGAGTTGTATCATATATGAAAAAGAAACCTATTTTGTTTATTTCAGTTTGTTTTGTTATTTTGATTTCTGTTCTTTTTTCTACTTTATTTTCTCATGCCCAAAAAGAAAAAGAAGAAGAGAAGATAAGAAAAGAAATATACGAGGCAACAGAGAACTATTTTTTATCAAAACAAGATCAATTTATGGTTGGTTATGAAAGTACAATTTCTATACCGAGACTACAAAGAGAAGGGTATTTAAGTAAAAACATTGCCTCTTCTTTTACAGAGAATGATATTGTTAGAATTTATATGAATGCAGATCATACATTCAATTTAGAATTGGAGTTGAAAAAATGAAAAAAACGATTAGAGATTATGATTTAAGTAATAAGAAGGTACTTATTCGTTGTGATTTTAATGTGCCAATGAAAGATGGTGTGATTACAGATGACTATCGTATTCAATCTAGTTTACCAACCATCCAGTATGCATTAGATCATGGTGCCAAAGTCATTTTACTATCTCATTTAGGTCGTATCAAAGAAGAAAGTGATAAGGCGAAAAATGATTTAAAACCTGTTGCAGTTCGTCTTAGTGAATTATTAAACCAAGAAGTATTATTTATTCCAGAAACAAGAGGAAAAGAATTAGAAGATGCGATTGCTCACATGAATGAGAAAGATGTGATCTTAATCCAAAATACAAGATATGAAGATTTAGATGGAAAAAAAGAGAGCAAAAACGATCCAGAATTAGGCCGTTATTGGGCTTCTTTAGGAGATCTTTATATCAATGATGCTTTTGGTACTTGTCATAGAGAACATGCCTCAAACGTAGGAATCGCATCCCATTTACCAAGTGGAATCGGTTTTCTTGTAGAAAAAGAAATCGAAAATATCGAACAAGTCGTCGCAAACCCAGAAAGACCATTTACAGTTATATTAGGAGGAGCAAAAGTCAGCGATAAAATCAAAGTCATAGAAAACCTAGTTACCAAAGCAGATCATATCTTAATTGGTGGAGGAATGGCTTATACATTCTTAAAATCCCTTGGATATGAAATTGGAACTTCTTTATTAGATACAGAATCCATTGAATTTTGTAAAGAAATGTTAAAACAATATCCAGATAAAATTGTTTTACCAACCGATCACTATGTATCTGATTCTACAGAAGGAGTAGGAACACTAAAAAAAGTAGAAGAAACAGAACCAACCGATATGGGATTAGACATTGGAGATCAAACCATTTCTCAATTTACAGATCTTATAAAACAAAGCCATACTGTAATTTGGAATGGACCAGTTGGATTATTTGAAAATCCATCTTTCCAAAAGGGAACAATTGCCCTTTGTGAAGCAATGAAACAAGTAGAAGGAAAAACAGTTGTCGGTGGAGGAGATACTGCTAGTGCTGTACAATCATTAGGATATCAGTCTTACTTTACCCATATTTCTACAGGTGGTGGTGCTTCCTTAGAATTATTAGAAGGAAAACAACTCCCTGGAATCACATGTATTTCAGAAAAATAGAAAGTAGGTGTCACAGAACTTGAAATCAGAAAAGAAAAAAGTAAGCAGTGTTTTCAACATTATTTTATTGATTGCTGTGACCGGAATCGTCTTATATTTCTCATTAAAAGATAACTTTGAATTAATTATTCATGAAATCTTTACCATGAATCCATTGTGGTTCTTAGTTGGAGTACTACTTTTATTTGCTAGTTTCTATTTAAGAAGTGTCTCTTTACATATCTTAATAAAAAAATTTACAAATCAATATCACTTCTTAAAGTCATTCAAATTAACACTTACAACACAGTTTTTAAATGGTGTAACTCCCTTTGCTACAGGAGGACAACCATTTCAAGTATATATACTAAAAAAAGATGGAATTCGTCTCGGTGATGGTACCAATATTATTATGCAGAATTTCATTGTCTATCAAATTGCTTTAGTATTACTTGGCGTACTTGCTATTTTATATAATTCTGTCTTTCACATTTTTAAAGAATCTGGAATACTAAGAGATTTAACAACGCTCGGTTTTATCATCAATACCTTAGTTACTGTTGGATTATTTGTGATTGCTTTTGCTAAGAAATTTAATCGTTTTATCATTCAAAAAACAGTCTCTCTTTTATATCGCATGCATATTATCAAGAATAAGGAAACAGTTATGGATAAATTAAGTGATTCGATTGATAACTTTCATGAAGGTGCGAAGTTATTAATGAAAGATAAAAAGAGTTTTATTTATAATATCTTCTTAAACTTCTTATCTTTGGTCTGTTTATATTTAATTCCACTTGCTGTTGTCTATGGAATGGGAGTACCAGATGCTTTCACTGGTGTTGAATCTGTTGTCGCAAGTGCTTATGTGATGTTGATTGGAGCCTTTGTCCCAATTCCTGGTGGTACAGGAGGGCTAGAGTATAGTTACATGGCATTCTATGGAAACTTCTTAAAAGGAAGCGTCTTAAACGCAAGTATGATCATCTGGAGATTTTTAACATACTATCTTGGTATGATTATCGGGGGTATTACATTAAATTTAAAAGGAAGGAAGAAGTAACATGAGAATAGGAATTTTTACAGATACTTATCCTCCATATATCAATGGAGTATCCACGAGTATTGCAATGTTACAACACGCATTAGAAAAGCTTGGTCATGAAGTATATATTGTTACCGTCAATCCTGAAAATATGAAATATCAGTTCGAAGACGATGGAAAAATTATCAGAATTCCTGGCGTTCCAATTGGAATATACGACTATCGCTTAACAGGAATTTATCCCATTAGAGCCATTGAAACAATCAAAAAATGGAACTTAGATATTATCCATTCCCATACCGAATTTGGTATTGGAACATTTGCTAGAATCATGGCAAAACAACTAGATATCCCTTTAGTACATACTTATCACACAATGTATGAAGACTATGTCCACTATATTACAAAAGGGTACTTCAAACGTTCTAGTAAAAAGATCGTAGAGTATTTAACAAAGTTCTACTGTGATAAAACCGCAACAGAATTAATCGTTCCAACTAAAAAGACTTATGATCTATTTAAACAGAAATATCACTATGATCGAAATATTCATATCGTTCCAACTGGAATTGAAGTAGAACGATTCTATCAAGAACAATTCTCAGAAAAAGAAATTCAAGAGATTCGTAAAAAACTAGGGATTCGTTCTAATGAAGATGTCATCTTATTTGTTGGACGCTTAGGTCAGGAAAAAAATGTCAATACATTAATTGAGGCTCATGTTAGTATTACTAGAACGAATCCCAATACCAAGTTATTGATTGTCGGAACCGGTCCTGACATTGATCAATTCAAAGAATTAGCGCGTAAATATGGAGTTTCTAAAGATGTCATCTTTGCTGGTCGTGTTCCATGGGAGGAAGTACCAAAGTATTATCAAGTCGCTACATTGTTCGCAACAGCTTCTAAAACAGAAACGCAAGGATTAACTGTAATCGAAGCAATGGCAGCAAGCTTACCAGTCGTTGCCTATGATGATGAAGCCTTTCGTGATGTCGTTGTCGATGGATTAAATGGGCACTTATTCCAGACAAAGAAAGAATATAAAGATGCGGTCAGAGATATTTTAGACCATCCAGAAACCTATGAGAAAATGTGCCGTCAAGCACGGATCACCGCAGATCAACATTCTTCTAAGTATTTCGCAGAACAAGTATTAGATGTATATAAAACCGCATTAGGAGGAAATCCAGTGCCGACAAACCGTACCTTTTTAGGAAAAATGAAAGATGTTGCAAAGAAGGGATTTTATGGGAAATAAAAAAATCGTTGCCAATCAAAAAATGTACATGACAAGGGAAGATATCGGGCGTTTTATCAACATCATCGGATCTCTTTCCAGCGATCAATTCATCGTTTGTCCTAGTTCCATTTATTTGAATGAATTCCAAGATACCAATCTCCATTTAGGAATTCAAAACATTTGCCCCTATGAAAAGGGAGCTTATACAGGAGAAATATCCATTGGACAAGCAAAGGATTATCAAGTTCAATATGCAATCATAGGTCATTCCGAGAGAAGAAGTTTTTTTTCAGAAAAGAATGAGATGTTTCAAAAGAAAATAGAACTTTGTCTCAAAGAAGAAGTGACTCCAATCTTCTGTATTGGAGAAACCAAAGAACAGTATGAAATGCATAAAACCAATCAAGTACTAAAAAGACAACTGTTCGATGTATTAAAAAACATTGATTCCAAACAGATTTCTAAAATAATCATCGCTTACGAACCAG
This sequence comes from uncultured Bacilli bacterium, assembly GCA_944332375.1. GTDB lineage: Bacteria > Bacillota_I > Bacilli_A > RF39 > UBA660 > UMGS2016. Next base: position 12,238 of record CALVJU010000115.1, on the reverse strand, counting down.
TATGGGCAATCGGTACAGGACTTGTCCCAACAGAACAAGAAATCGATGCGATCGTAGTCTATATCAAACAATTGATCAAACAAGAATGGAATCAAGAAGTAGAAGTATTGTATGGAGGAAGCGTAAACTATAAAAATATTCAAAAACTAAAAACCATCTCATCCATTGATGGATTCTTAGTAGGTGGTGCTTCCAAAGATGCGGGTGAGCTTTTGAAGATGTATGAAGTCGTTGTATCCTAACGACTTTTTTCGTTCTTTTTCGACAAATGAAGACAAAACTAGAAGATAGTCGCTATTTAGAAAATAGGTAGTTAGGTGTATAATAAAATTATGTTAAAGGTAGTACAAAAAAGAGTAGAAAGAGGGATTCAAATGAAAGAAATAAAAATGTTAATGATCGATGATAATAAAAATTTAGTAGAGATGGTACGTGAGTATTTTAAGGAACATGAATATATTCATCTTGTCGATGTTGCTTATGATGGTAAAGAAGGGTTTGATAAATTGAAGGATCATTCTGACCAATATGATGTTGTTTTGTTAGATTTAATTATGCCAAACAAAGATGGAATGTTTGTCCTAGAAGAAATGAAAAAGTATCAAATTGAGAAAAATGTAATTGTAGAAACAAGTTATAATGCGAGTGAGACAATTCGTCAAGTATCAGAGTATGGAGTAAATTATTTCTTATTGAAGCCGTTCGATTTAAAAGATTTAGAGAAAAGAATTATGAATTTTTGTACTGAAAAATCATTGGAGAGTAAAAACATTGATTTTTATCACAACAACTTACAGATCTCCATCACCAAAATATTACATGAATTAGGAATTCCATCCCATATCAAAGGATATCAATATATTAGAGAAGCCATTGATATTATTTATAGCCGTCCCCAAATGATTGGGGGAATTACCAAAGAATTATATCCAGAACTAGCGACAAAATTCGATACGACCGTATCACGTGTTGAAAGAGCCATTCGCCATGCGATAGAAGTCAGTTGGAATCGTGCCAATTGGTCTTTAATGGAAGAAATATTTGGAAATAGCGTCGATATTGATAAAGCAAAACCAACCAATAGTGAATTCATTGTCACGGTTGCTGATAAATTACGATTAGAGTCTAAAAAGATAGGGATTGCATAATCACTATTTTTTTCTTATAATGAAATTGGTGAGAAGAATGAAAAAAGAACTAACAGATATGACCATTCATTACCATGCGTGTGATTTGACTTATATAGAGGATATTGTAAAGAAACTAGAGAAAAAAGGAAAAGAAATTCTTCAGTTTTTTCACTTACAACATCTAGAAAATCATTTAAATATTTATCTTTGGGATGATGTCAAACAATTTGAGGAAAATGTTCATCCTCGACATGCTTATACCATTGGTAAGGCCAATCTCAAAGATCATAGAATTGATGTACTTTCTTACCAAGAAATTTTAAAAAGAGAGGGACATCAACAGGATTCCATAGAATCTATTTCCGATTTAATATTACATGAATTTGTTCATATCTGTCATGGGCAATATGCTGGACAAGATTATGGGTGCTGGGTCAATGAAGCATTAGCAACTACCATTTCTGGTCAATACGATCAAGAACCATTGAATTTAAATTGTAACTTAGAACATATTTTAAATGGAACATGGCATATTTGTTATGCGACAATGGGAAAATATATTTTGAACCACTATGGTAGGGATTATTTTTTAAAGCTTGCGAAAGATCAAGAATTTGCGATACAAGAGACAGAACGTTTATATGAGGAAGCAAAAACTTGGGTTTTAGAACAAAAAACACAGCCTCAAAGATAGAGATGACGAAAATGTCGTCGTCTTTTTTTATCATTCAAGAACAGATTGACATTGATTTCAAATGGATATAAAATGGGACAAAGGAAGCGAGAGGTGAGAGTAACTGTGAGAGATATTAAGTTCCAAGAGGGAAATGATTTTTTTAATTATCGTGTTGCAGCAATGATTGAATCTGATGCGAAGTATTTATTTCAGAAGATGCCCAATGATACAAATTATACTTTAGTGGGTGGTAGAGTTCATTTTATGGAGACAACAAAGGAAGCAATGATCAGAGAAGTACAAGAAGAAGTTGGATATGATATTACGAATGATGAATTTCACATGGTGGAAATTGCTGAGAATTTTTTTGACTATCAAGATGCAGAGGGAGGAATTCACAAAGTACAAACGTTATTGTTTATTTATAAGATAAAAATTCCGAAAGAAGTTGTTATTGATAGAAGGGATTCTTTTCCAATGAAAGATAAACCTAATACAACTTTGCATTGGTTGAGTTATGAAGAGGCAAAAAAAGCACCTATTTTACCTTCTTTTGCCAAACGGTTATTAGAAGAGGATACATTACACCATGAGATAATCAATGATTGTAAATATGGAAATGAATGAGGAAGAAAGTGAGTTTAAATTTGAAGACTCACTTTTATTGTGTTAAAATAAAATAGGAGCGTGATAAACATGAAACAACCATTAGTACTTTGTATTTTAGATGGAGTAGGAATGAAAAGCACAGAGTATGGAAATGCATTTGTGCAAGCAAATCCAACTCATTTTATGGATTTGTGGGAAAAATACCCACATAGTTTATTAGAGGCCAGTGGTGAAGAGGTTGGTCTTCCTCATGGTCAAATGGGAAATAGTGAAGTAGGGCATATGAATATTGGTGCCGGAAGAATTGTTTACCAACCACTACAATTTATACATAAAGCAATTCAAGAAAAAACATTTTTTCAAAATCCCGAATTTTTATCTGTTTTTGATCATGTGAAAAAGAATCATTCTAGTTTACATTTGGTAGGATTACTGAGTGATGGAGGAATTCATTCTCATATTGATCATTTATTTGCTCTTCTAGAGATGGCAAAGAATGAGGGAATAGAAAGTGTTTATATTCATCCAATTTTAGATGGAAGAGATACGTTACCACGTGTTGCGAATCGTTTTCTAGAGGAATTGACAAACAAGATCAATGATCTCGGAATTGGTGTCATCGCAACTCTCTGTGGGCGTTATTATGCGATGGATCGTGATAATCGTTGGGATCGTATTCATCTTGCTTATGAGAATATGACAAAAGGAAATCAAGCTCATTTTTCTCATTATGAAGAAGCAATTCTAACAAATTATGAGAATGGAAAAGGCGATGAATTTATTGAACCATGTGTTCTCGATCAAAATGGTCTTGTAAAAGATCATGATGGAATGATTGTTTTTAATTTTAGACCAGATCGTTTAAGAGAATTATTTAGTGTCTTTACAAATAAAGACGTAAATCCTTTTCCACATCAAAAACCAGAAGATCTCAAGTTAGTTACAATGATGCCAGTATCAGAGGAAGTGATCTGTACCAATGCGTTCCAATTAGAAAAATTAGATAACACATTTGGTGAGTATATTAGTAACAAGGGGCTTACACAACTTCGTATTGCAGAAACAGAGAAATATCCACATGTTACTTATTTCTTCGATGGAGGAGTTGAAAAAGAATTAAAAAATTGTGATCGTGTGTTAATTCCAAGTCCGAAAGTCGCAACCTATGATTTGAAACCAGAAATGAGTGCTTACGAAGTAACAGAAGAGTTATTAAAACGATTAGATGAAAATAAATACGACGTTGTTATTTTAAATTACGCGAATGGAGATATGGTAGGACATACCGGAGATATGAAAGCAACCATTCAAGCAGTTCAGACCATTGATCAATGTTTAAATCAAGTGTATGAGAAAGTAAAGTCTTTAAAAGGAACACTGATTGTCATTGCCGATCATGGTAACTGTGATACAATGTTAGACCAAAATGGAAATGTGGTGACAAGTCATTCCACCGCACTTGTTCCATTTATTATTACAAATTCTAATGTTACCGCCCAGAATGGAAAATTAGGAGACGTTGCTCCTACGATGTTAAAAGTACTTGGATTAGAAATTCCAAAAGAAATGACAGGTACTGTCTTGATTCAAGAAAAAAATCATCAAAAATAAAAACCTGTGATATAATGGTTAAGGTATATGATAGGATGTGAAGTATGGATCAAGAAAAAGCAAAGAGAAAAAAAAGAGTTTATCACATTTTAATGATTGTCAATGTGATATTAATCGTTGCTCTTGTCGCATATTATGGTTATCGTCTTGTCTATTACTATCGATTAGAACATCAACCAGCGGAAGAAGTAAAACTCTTATCAGATAAAATTATCAAGGATCATGAAATTGTGACAAGTGGAAGTGGTCTATATCAAGATGAAAATCAAGAAATGTATTATTTTAGAGGAGAAGAAGTTGGAAACTATCTTTCTTATTCGGGACAATTATGGAGAATCATGAAGATCGAAGAAGATGGTAGTATTGTATTAATTTTAGATCAAGTATTAAGTGCGATTACTTATGGTGATGAGAATTTATATGAGACTTCAGCGATGTGTTCTTATTTAAATACAAGTGATACTGCTTATTCTGGACTTGTCGCAAGTATGTTGAATGAACCAGATACTTATCTTACTATGACGAAGATTTGTTTAGATGAGATTGGAAACATTGGTAATATTACTTGTGAAAAAACAATGGAAGATCAAGTAGGACTATTAAACTTAAGTGATTATGAATTATCCGGAGGAAAAAATGGATATTTAAATACAGGTATTTCTTATTATACCGCAACGACAGATGCTGATGGAGGACTTTACTATATTTATTCTCAAGGTGGTGCCACAGTCTCAAATGACTTTATGGAACACAATTATGGAGTTCGTCCAACAATTACTTTAAAACCAAACTTAGATTATATTTCTGGTACAGGTACTATGGATGATCCATATCGAATAGAACAGACTTCTCAACAACTTTCCATTGGTAGTTATGTTCAATATAGTGGAGAGACTTTTCGAATCATTCGCAAAACAGAAAATTCTTATTTATTAGCTCTCACACATTTATTAACCGATGAGGCAGGAACTACAGAGTTATTTACTTATCACCCAAGAAGTAATGCCTTTGAACCAAATCGTTATGGAAGTGTTGCTTATACATTAAATCATAATTGGGTTGCGAATATCGATCCTACGTTACTCGTTGAAGGACCTTGGTATACAGGAGATTATTCACTAAACGGATCCACAGATTATCGCAACATTTATACAGATTCTGTAACTGCTTCTGTAGGATTATTAAACGTTGGTGATTTTTACTCATTAGATATTCCAAATACCTGGTTAATGACCAGATTAGAGGATGAAGAGATGGTATATACAGTTGATGAGGCTCAAAAATATTATTTAGATTTTATTTCCAATGAACATGGAGTAAGACCGGCAATTTATTTGACGGATCAAATTCAAGTTCTTTCTGGAACAGGAACAGATACAGACCCATATGTAGTAGGAGGTAAGGAATGAAACAAAAGAAGAAAAAGAAAACAGCTTGTTTATTGATTTTTTTTGATATTTGTATTGTTGTATGCTTCTTTTTAGCGTATGGTCCTTTTTCCTATTTAAGAGAACTATATATTACAACTGCAATGACAACGATGTCTCATAAATATTTAGCACATACGATTTATACTGATGAGACGATTGAAGAAGTATTAAGTCAAAACTATATTAAAGAAAGCAATGAATCTACAGATGTTTCTGATATTGTGATTGGACAAATCGATGCGAGTGGAGAATATGATTCAGTTTATGAGGAACAGATCTTAACAAAAGATCCAGAACATCCAGATTATAAACTCATTCCTCTAGAAGGAAATGGATATCAGGGATATATGATTGCGATTTATGATCCGAGTAAAGTAGAACTAGTTTCCACCAATCAATTAGGAACAGTAGGTCAATTCTTAAGAGAATTAGTCGTAGAAAATCAGGCAGTATTAGGAATTAATGCCAGTGGATTTGTTGATCAGAATGAAATGGGAAATGGGGGAGAACCGACTGGAATTGTCATCCAAGATGGACAAGTACTATGGGACAGTACCGATATAGGATACTCTGGAGGATTGGCAGGGTTCACAAAAGACAATAAACTATTACTAATGAAAGGAACAGCGGCGGAAGCAATTCAAGCAGGAATGGAAGATGCAGTGGAATTTGGACCATTCTTAATAGTCAATGGAGAAGCAGCTGAAATTAAAGGAAATGGTGGATGGGGAATTGCTCCACGTACTGTTTTAGCGCAAAGAAAAGATGGAATTGTTTTGTTTGTGGTAATTGATGGAAGACAACCTGGATATAGTTTAGGCATTAGTATGAATGATTTAGTAGAACTATTACAAAAGTATAAAGCACATAATGCAGTTAACTTAGATGGAGGAGCTTCTAGTAGTATTGCAATTGGCAATGAGACAATTACAAAACCTTGTGGTTATAGTGCAACTGGAGAGAGAAGAATTCCAAATGCATGGGTATTAAAATAAAAAGAAAAACATCAATGTTAAGAAAATTCTTAACGAGATGTTTTTCTTTTCTTTTGTTTTTGTGGTTGGTAATTTGTTTTAATTCCACGAATGACATCCATAAGTGGAGCAAATCTTTTTTTATTGTCTTCCTCATTAATAATTGGTCTGACAATAAATAACTTTCCTTGTAATAGCCTAGGATCATTTAAAGTACGATAGAAAGCGCGATACTCTAAACTAGAGTGACGTGTGATTGTACCACTATCATCTCTACGACGAGCAAGACGATTGTCTAATTCTTGTTCTGGACAAGAAAGAACGACAAAGTATTCATTCGGATCTTGATTGATTCTCATGTAACATTGTTGTAATCTTTCATGAACTGGTAAATCGAGTAAATAATCATTAGAAAAGACTTCTTGATCACGATCTTTGGCAGAGATCCCTTTCTTAACCAAATAACGAATTGCAGTAGATTTTCCAGAAGCTTTTGGACCTTCGATTACAACACGGAATGGTTTGATATATTTCATAATAGATTCCGGACTTTCATAATACTCATGATTTGTGACATCGATTAATCCCTTTTTATTACTTTTTCTATGTTTTCTTGGAATAAAATGTTTCAAATCATCTGTATTACTTTCTACAGTTAATGTAATCAAATGATGTCCTGCTTTATACATGTCCACTGTAATAAATTTATCTTTTTGGTCTTGATGGTCAATCATCTGATAACGGACATAGTCATCTGTATCCACTATACCAACACAATCTAATGTTTTTAAATACTGTTCTATTCCGCCATGAATTCCTGTTCTTGTGGCGACAAATTTTCTTTTATAATTCATAGTTTCTCCCCTTTCGCACAGAGTATTTTATCATGTTTCAAAAAAATGTCAAATTAGACCTTGATTTACAAATTGTAATTGTGTTTTGTAAAGAAATCTGTTATGCTGAAAATAATAGGAGAGAATAGGTATGAATGAGTATGAGAGATTAAAAAGAGCAGGAATGACAGAGGAGGAAATTGCTCTTACTACTCCTCTTGAACAAATTGTTTTAAACGATGCACCATTGGGAAAAGATCGTTTTGATAAAGGAGTAACCGTCCAATCAGAAGAACAATCGAAAAGAACAAGTTCTATTATGATGGGATATAATCAACAGAAAGTAGATTTGAAAAATGGTGCTTATATTTCTTTAGACGAAGTGATGAATTCATTAAATTCTTATTTGAAAGAACATGGAGAAAATAAAACGATTATTAGTAAGAGAACAGGAAAGAAAGTCAGTCAAGGGGATTTGATGAAACAAGTAAGAGATCTTGTTAGAAAAGGGTCTACATTATTACTTGGTGGTCCTTCATTAAAGATTACAAATCAGGATTCTAGGACAATTTCTGTAAAAGGAGCGGGAAAAAAAGAGTATTTAAAAAAGGGATTACTAATGTTAGGACAGAGTCAATTCCAATTACCAAGTGGAGAATATATTTCTAAAGAGGAGTTAGATCAAGCTCTTTCTGCTTATACACTTGTAAAACCGGATGTAAAGAAAGTACCACAAGAGACTCCTTCATTAGAACCACCTTATGAGACATCGAGAGATTTTATTCCTAGAGAGACTCCAACTCGTCATCGTGTTGTGAAAAGGGTTCGTAAGAAGTGGAAGTTATGGCCAGTGATTACTTCGGCAGTGATGCTTGCTTTAAGTGCGATGGGAATGAAACCATCGGAAGAGGTGATCAATCAGATCACAGAGAAAGTATCTAAGATGGAGTTTACTGTAGATGCGATGACACAGGAAGATGTGTTAGAAACGGAAGCGGAAGCATTACAAAGAGCTGCTTCTGACTTTGAAATTGGAGGTTTACAAGATGTGAAATCAGGGGTTTCTTATTATGAGTCTAGTGATTATGATATGGGTGGAGCGAATCTTTCTGGAACGTTTGGAGAAGGGTTACGTGATGTTGGAAAATATGAGATTACTAAGATTTCTGTATTTGATGGGACAAATCGAATTCGAGATGTTGAAGAGAAAGGAATTCGTTTGGATCAGTTACTAGAAGAGATTTCCAAGCAAGTAGGAGTTCCAGCTAATGAACTAACTGTACGTGTTCATTTAGGAGGACCTGTATCTGGTTGGGTAGATATCACTGATTTACTGAGTGAACAAGAATTAACACCACAAAAAGTAGGGGAAAGAACGGTTTTAGATGAGCAATATACAGGTACGGTTTCTGGTCTCCAAAGAGAACTTACTTTACAGACGGATCATGGAATGGTAAGAGTACCAATTGTAGGAGAAGATGGAAAGTTGTTGAAAAATGGATCTATGGTTCGTGGTAGTGATGGAGAGACTTATCGTTTAACCAATTTAGATTATCAACTGAATACGTATCATAAACAATCTATTGAACAAGTTCCTGAACAGATTACGATTCGTTTAGAAAACATGACGAGAAAAGAAGTATTTACTTCTATCGCTTGTGGAATTTTACTTACAGCGCTTACAAAAGAAAAGAAGACAAAAACAGAACAGATGACAGAAGAAGAATATCGTGCATTATTAAAGAAGTATCGTGAGAAATATGATTCTAATAGTAAGTTTGTACAGTTTGTGAATCAGTTACATGGAAAAAGTCCTGATTGGGAGAGAATTAATATTTATTGGGATCGTGGACTTACGGTAGATGAGATTAGTAAGATGTATGATGAGCAAGGAGGGAAGAAGTACTGATGGAGAAGGAATTTGATACGTATATGGAAGTATTTAAAAAGGCTCCATTATCTATAAAAAAAGAAACGACGATTCAAGAAGCAAAAGAATTATTAGGATTACTTAGTAAGTTGAAATCAGATTTACATATTCCTGATCATACAGAATTAAATAAAGAAGTATTGGATATGAAAGAGACGAATGCGACAGAGGATGATTATGTAGAAGCGATGTTTGCTTATCTTCATGCATTGAAAGAATCTTTTGCGGAATATGCTTCGTTTCAGGTAAAATTATTATATAAGGAGGAAGAGTCATGATAGAACAAGGAGAGTTAATTACTTTAGATAATCAAAAAGAATATATTTGTTTTCAGGTAATGAAAGCAGATGGGGAGACTTATTTATATTTATTAAGTAATTTTAAGCCATTAGAAATTCGTTTTGCGCGAGTGATTTCATTAGGGGATTCTATGGAGTTAGAAATTATTAATGATCAGAAACAAAAACAAAAATTATTAACTTTATTTCAAATGGATGGAAAAGCATGAGACAGATTGTATATGTGACGGGAAATGCATCGAAATTGTTTTTGGCGCGTAATGTATTAAAACCATTAGGATATGAAGTAATTGGAAAGAAGATAGAGAATTTACCGGAGATTCAATCGAATTCGATTGTAGAGGTAGCAGAAGCTTCTTCTTTGTATGCAGCAAAGAAATTGAAGTGTGCGGTGATGAAAAATGATTCTGGGTTGGTAATTCCTGCTTTGCATGGGTTTCCATCGGCTTATAGTCATTATGTGGAAGAAACATTAGGAGCAGATGGGATTTTAAAATTAATGGATCAAGTTTCGAACCGCGAAGCCTATTTTTTAGATGCTTTTTCCTATACGGATGAACACTTTCATACCAAAACATTTACTTGTAAAACAATGGGCAAGATTGCTTTAGAAAAACAGGGAACTTATGGACATGGTTACGATGATATTTTTATCCCAAGTGGAGGGAAAGGGACACTTTCCACATATCCGGATGAAGAACGTTGGAAGTTGTTTAATCAAGATGCATTTTTAGAACTTGTAAAGTGGTTAGAAGAGCAAGAAAAAAATCATTCAAGTGACTCTGAATGATTTTTCATTTCTTTTTGAATCCACGTCATAATGATATTTACAATATATTCTTGTTCTTGTTCTGTTAATTGATGCCCCTTTTTGATGTGATGCCATTTTTCTAAACATCCTCTACAACAAGTTGCGGTAGCGTGCTGTGCGATAAATACTGGATGCCCTTTCATAGGAGTCTGTTTTCCATCATTGGGAATGACTGCCGGAGCCAGTCTTTTTTTGATAAAGTCTTCAGCATGACTCCGAATGACATCAAGACCCTTTTCTTTAATATAATTGATTTCTTTTTCTTTCAAATGCCATCTACTTCTAAACTTGGATTTAGAAAGTCTTGTCCATATCTCTTCCATAGAAACCTTCTTTCTTTTTTATTATACTCTTTTTCTTTGTTTTTTGGGAGAGTTTGTGGTATCATAGACATACTTTATTGATATCAATGGAGATTTATATTATAATGAAATAAGGTGAAACTATGTGGCAGATTGGTGATGTAAAGATAAAAAATCAAGTTGTACTTGCTCCTATGGCAGGGGTTTGTAATAGTGCTTATCGAAAGATCATAAAAGAGATGGGTTGTGGTCTTATTTATGCGGAAATGGTAAGTGATAAGGCAATTACTTATGGAAGTAAAAAAACATTAGAAATGTTATTTATGGAAGAAATAGAAAGACCAATTGTTCAACAAATCTTTGGAAGTGATAAAACATCTTTTGTCACTGCTGCAAAATACATCTATGAAACAATGAAGCCAGATATCATTGATATTAATATGGGATGTCCTGTTCCTAAAGTTGCGGTAAAAGCGCAAGCAGGAAGTGCTCTTTTAAAAGATCCAGAGAAAGTAAAAGAAATTGTTGAAGCAGTTGTAGCTTGTGTTCCAATTCCCGTAACTGTAAAAATACGTAGTGGATGGGATCAAAATCATATTAATGCAGTAGAAATTGCAAAGATCTGTGAAGAAGCTGGAGCAAAAGCCATTTCTGTACATGGTAGAACAAGAAGTCAAGGATACTCTGGAAATGCGGATTGGAATATCATTAAACAAGTAAAAGAAGCAGTTACGATTCCAGTAATTGGAAATGGAGATATTAAAACTTGTTATGATGCTAAAAGAATGTTAGAGGAAACTGGTTGTGATGCAGTGATGATAGGACGTGGTTGTTTAGGAAATCCTTGGCTGATTAGAGACTGTGTCAACTATATAGAAAAAGGAATAGAACCTATTCCTGTCTCTATCGAAGAACGATTTCAAATGATTGAAAAACATATGAATTATTTATTACAAATCAAACCTGAAAAAGTAGCAATCTTAGAACTTCGTACTCATGCCGCTTGGTATTTAAAATATGTTCCTCATAGCAATCCACTAAAACAAGCTTTGTTTGGAGCAAAAACAAAAGAAGAAGTTTTAGACTTATTAAAAGAATTTAAAAAGGAGAATGGTTATGAAAGAAGCGAATAAGAAAAAAAGAATCTTCGCATATTTGATCGATATGTTTATACTATTTGTATTTTTGGGAGTAGGGGCAATGTTAACCAACGTTTCAGATAATGAAAAAGCACTTCGCCTGGAACTTAGTGAAATGAATGAAAAAGCAGTATTAAGAGAAACCAGTGTTACGAATTATCTCTTTCATTTAAGTGAAATATTCCAAGACATTGATCGTGAACATGCTGCGACAGGATTTATTAATTTAGTATTTGTCTTTATTTATTTTGTTTTTATTCCATTTTTTATGGAAGGAAAAACATTTGGGAAGGCAATTATGAAAATTAGAGTAGTGGATGAAGAAGGAAATGATGCGAGTATCCATAGCTTATTTATAAGAAATACCATTTTAAATGGATTACTTTATTTAATTGTATCTCTTCTTTGTATCTATTTGATACCGGGAAGCATTTATTTATTTGTAATTAGTATTTTAGGTTTGATACAACTTATACTAGTTCTTTTCTGTATTT
>CALVJU010000114.1 GCA_944332375.1 uncultured Bacilli bacterium | reverse complement strand
AGAATCACCAAGGCCAGTTTCATATAATGCCGTATTAAAGAGTTTAGGTAGATAACAAAGATTATCAATACAGAATGAAATGAGAGGATAAGCATATATGAAAACACTATTGGCTATTAGTCCACTTAAAATAATAAGTAGATTATAGTTAACAGAAAACAAATGTTCGTTATAGGACGTATAAGTTAACAGTTTTCATTATGCCAAAATATAAGGAAAATAAAGATAAAAACAAGTTAAAATGATTAGTTTAGATAAAAAAATAAAAATTTTATAAAGTTTTGTATAGAAAATACTTGACTTTATTATGAGAGGAGGAAAAAAATGAACGAATCAATGGAAAACTGCACAAACAGACCAGACAAACCAAAAGATGAATGTTTGTGTAAAGTAATCGACTGCATCTGCAAGAATGGTGCGACTGGTCCTACAGGACCTACGGGTCCGAGAGGATATACTGGAGCGACAGGGGCAACTGGAGCTACCGGAGCAACGGGAGCCACTGGGCCAACTGGTCTACAAGGTCCTACAGGTCCAACAGGTGCAACAGGGGCAACTGGAGCTACTGGAGCAACGGGTGCGACTGGTCCAGCAGGTCCAGGAACACAATTAGACAGCTATGCCATGGTTCATGATGAAACTAATTCTACTGTCGGTGTACAACAACCTGTATTATTCCAAACAACAAATATCTCTAATAAAATTACATATAATCCAAACACTGGTGATTTCTCAATTCCTGAAGCAGGTATTTATATCATTCACTGGTGGATCAATGTAAGACATAGTGATAAAAATGATGAAAGTTGCGAACCAAAGACATTAGGTATTGAATTCCATCAGTTCTGGCCAGAAGATGTACTCATTGCCCATTCTTCTACTCATAATAAATTAACTTGCTGCGATACTGGTACTATTAGTGGAAATGCGATTTTTGAAGCACTTCCTGGAGCAAGTTATCGTTTAATTAATACTTCGGATGTTGATTTAAGACTTGTACCAAACGACTTATATTCTGGATGTGTATCAATTACTAGAATCTTCTAATATTTCATGTCACTAACTTCGGTTAGTGACTTTTTTATAGTCTAGAAATCCATTCACCAATCTGACTTTGTTTTGTTTCTAAATCATGCTCTTGAAATACAATATTGATACTACTCTTTAATGGAGTATATTTTTTTATTTCATCTAATGTATGTCCTAGCCAGCCACCATTGGTAATCATAGCAGAAACTTCTTTTCCAGTAAGATCTGTTTGTTTTAAAAAGCTTCTCATAACAGGTGTCATGGTATACCACCATACTGGAGTTCCTAATACTACTTTAGAATACTTTGACAAATCAATCTCATATGGTTTTAATTCAATAACTTCTTCTTGATCCATTTTACTTTCCTCATCATCAACTAATGTTTGATAATCATTTGTATATGGAACAAGTGGTTCTAATTTTAAAACATCACATTCTTTTTGTTTTTGAATCCTATTTACAATTTGTTCTGTATTTCCTCCATAAGAATAATAAACTACTAATATTTTATCTTGATTCATATTCTCACCTTCCATATCAAAATCTCTTATATAAATAATAATGTATCGTTCCTTTTTTCTTGATAGAAGGCTAGAAGTTATGAAAATCAAAGACTTAACTTAAAAAATTTAATACTAAATCTATAATCACTTCTTTTTCTTTTGGACTTGACTCTGCAATAGCCCCATGTTCAGTGGTATTCGCAAATTTTGCGACAACCTCTTCCCCTTTTAACTCTTCCTTTAAGATGTTATTAATATGATTTCTAATGGTTTTATAATCTCTATCAAATAACTTGGCCATTTGTTCGGTATTTAACCATACGGTTTCATCTTGCATATTTACCTCAAGTTTGACTTTTTGATTTTCAAATAAAATGATTTCATTTTGTTGATTCATTCACATTTTCCTTTCTTAACTTCTACAGCGATGTGACTAAACCAATCATCTAGCATATAATGGCACCAATATTTTACAGACTGCCAAAAAGTTCCCTTAGCACAAATCTAAGTTATTTTTGACAACTTAGTAATATGTCATTAAATGTCAATGTGAATATTAATAATATCTTCTTTTCTTTAAAGAATATTCACCTTTTTCAGGATTTTGAGCATATTCTAATAATTCTTCTTTAGATACTTCATGAAATTGAAGTTCCGATATACAACCATTTACTTTTTCACCCATATAAATTAAATACTGTCTTTCTCGATTTAATTCTTCTTTTAATATATCTAACATTGACATATCAGTATAAAATTCTGTTCCATACATGTATACAAATGAATCTCTTTCTTTGTAAAAAGGTCGGAATGCATCATATATTATTCTTTTCTCTTCAATTATAAATGAGCCAAGAATATTTTCTTTAGGATCAGAGATTTTTAAACCTCCACTAGATCCAAAATCATCCCCTTTTAATCTCCCATATCCAGCAATAAAGTCTCCATATTTCATATCAATAGGATGATCAGAAATTTTTAATTGTTCTAATAATTCAGGTGAAACTTGTTTTAAGCTAAAAGAAAAATAATGTCTTTTTAAATATTCTAATACAGGTGTGTTTTGTCTAATTCTTATTAATTCATAATTTATAATATTGTTTTTAATTATCTCTTTCATACCATAATCCTCCATAAAATTAGATATATTATACTCTTTGTTTTCTAAGTAAGTCAATATACATAATTATTTATATCACTATATCGGCGCTATTATGTAAGTGGTAGGCAAGAATCTTTTTTTCACCCCATGTCAATGTTTGACATTTACAGGAATCAACAACATCCACTTGCTTTAAACTTTGTGCTTCTTTTCCTTCTCCCTGATAGAAGGCTAGAATTTATGAAAGCTTATTTAATTTCTCCTTTAAAACTTTACATATCATATCTTTATATTCCTTATCTAATGGAACAAATTTTTCTGAATAAAATATATCAACAAAATCATCGTATTTTAACCATTTGATTTCTTCTACTTCTTCAGTAGATATTTTAAATTTATCTATTTCATAATCTAATCTTAAAAAATATATCTGTGCTAATTCCCAACCAAGATCATAGATATATTCTCCTATATATTCGTAATCTTCTTCTATTGTTTTCACTCCAAGTTCTTCAAATGTTTCTCTGATAGCCCCTTCTATACAAGTTTCGCCACTATCTACATGTCCAGCACTTGGCATATCCCAAAGACTAGGAAAATGTTTCTTCGTTTTAGCTCTCTTTTGTATAAGAATTTCACCTTTACTATTAATAATCCATATCCAAACAGGTTTATGATAAAATCCAGGATTTTCACCATGACATGTGGACTTTGGAGCTGTCCCTATTTTTTTGCCAGCTCTTGTATACACATCAAATATCTCTTCCATGCCTATCCCACCTATAATTTATCATATTCTTCATCTGTAACTGGTTCACACCATTCGTTTGAAGTATTTTCACCAGGAACTTCAATAGCTATATGACTAAACCATGAATCTTTCTTAGCACCATGCCAATGTTTCACATTTGCTGGAATTGTAATTACTGTTCCTGGTTCTAATGAGACTGCGTCTTTTCCAATTTCTTGATACCAACCAGATCCAGCAGTACAAATTAATAATTGTCCTCCACCACTTTTCGCATGGTGAATATGCCAGTTATTTCTACATCCAGGTTCAAATGTGACATTTGCTAGAAATACATTTGTCTTTCTCGGATCAGTAAGTGGGTTTAAATAACTCTGTCCAATAAAAAACTCTTTAAAAGTATCATTTGGTTCTCCAAGTCCAAATACATTCACTTTATCAAATTCTTTTTTATCCATTATGCTTCCTCCTCGTATACTTCTTTGGCCATTCTAAATACTGCCCAGGCATTTGGCCATCCAGCATAGAATGCAGCGTGTGTGATCATCTCTGCCATCTCTTCTTTGGTAATCCCATTCTTTTTGGCATTAATCAAATGACTCTTTAAACTAGAGTCTAAAATACCTTTACTCATAAGAGCAATCACTGTAATCATAGAACGATCTCTTAAAGATAATTTATCTTCTCTAGACCATACTTCTCCAAATAATACATCATCATTTAATTGTGCGAATTTAGGAGCAAATTCACCTAATTGCTCTCTTCCTGCGGTTTGTTTTACCATATTATCATCACCTTCCATTGTTAGTATAACACTTATAGTTCACTTTAAGTCAAGGGAAAGAAAAAGGAACTTTATTTTTTTCTTAAAGTTATGAATAAAAAGATGTGATAGAAAAAAAGACTGATGAGTAAGACATAACCAATCAAAATTCCAATTGCAGAAATAGAACCATTGATAGCGAGTTTGAAAATATGTATCAATTCATTTGTTCCACTTCCCACCCAGTTTGTTGCGACTGTCAAACAGAATGCCCAGATGGGAATAACAATGGTCAATAAGAATTGAACGATTCCTGTCTTACGATGATACTTCCATGTGATAAAGATACTAAATAAGAAACTCAGTAATAAAAACAACCAATAAATGATCCATAATAATTCCATATACATTCCCCTATCCTTTTGTCGGTAGTGTGCAATCTTTTATACACTACTACTCGTTTTTTCCTTTATTTATAAGACGTTTTTCTATATTTTTCTTTTTCCCTCTTTTTTAGGGAATTCTTTTATAGAAAATGTCTTTTTTATCTATCA
>CALVJU010000113.1 GCA_944332375.1 uncultured Bacilli bacterium | reverse complement strand
GGAGATAAAGCATCAATGACTTTAGGAAAGATGATTGATGAAAAATTAGTATTGCCATTAAAAGATAGTAATGGGGAATTATGTGATGAAGATGATTCTTACGTAGAAGTTACAAAAAAAGATAATGAATATGTGATGAAAGTAAACTTAAAATGTAGTGAACAAGAAAATTATATTTTAGTTTATATGGGATGCTATGATTACTGTGAGACAGATATTTGTGAGAAGAATGAAGAAGATGTGAAAACACCTGAAATTATACCAACAAATTCTACTTCAACACCTGGTAAGTCTTCTACAAAAAATCCTTCTAAATCACCATCAACTTCAAATGAACCATCTGATTCACCAGAACCTAGTGTGACACCACCAAGTGAAACACCAACACCATCAGATGGAAAAGAATATTTATACGAATATAAGAAGATTGTAAATGGTACATGTACTGATTGGAGCGATGATTGGTCTAAATGGTCAATTGAACCAAAGTATACAACAACCACACAAAAAGTACAGACGAAAACAGAAGTAACAGGATATCATACAACAACAGAACAGCGTTTAGTTGGAACAAAAACAAAAACAGTATTAGATACATCAAAGCCTATTTATAAAGATGAAAGATATTATGTTGGAACAATTAAAAAAGACTATTGTAAAGAATATGGTTATGTTACAAAAGATACAGGAGAATATCGAACAACATATTCTGATTGGAAATATGTAAGAACAGATAAACTTGCATATGTACCAACAGATACGGATACAGTTCGTTATGTAGTCATTCCAAATTCTGCACAAGTAGAAGATTGTGTGGAAAACTGTAGTGGAAAGGTAACAATGTTATATCGTGTCTATGAAAGAACTGCAACAAAAATACCAGTAAAAGAAAATGTGTACACATGTATTGAAACTGGTACCAAAGAAGAAGCAGTATACAGCACAAGAAAAGTATTAACGGGTTATGAAACAAAAGTAGTAACAGAGAATGTATATCGTGATGTAACAATTAAAACACCAATTTATACAACATATTATCGTTCAAAGTCTTGTAAGTATACAAGCGGCAGTGTTACGACAAAATGGAGTACTTATAATGATCAAGAGCTTATCAACGATGGATATCAGATGACAGGAAATAAGAAAGAAAAATAATAGGAGGAATCTTATATGACGGAAGAATTAATGGGGAAATATTTAGACATTTTAAAAGGATCATCTAATGAAAAACCAGAAGAGCTTGTCAATTTCTTATATAATCATATTGGTGACATTCCAAATGATCAGTTTAAACCTTTAATGCAAGATGTGAAGAATTTACGTGATGGAATTGCAACAGAAGAAGAATTGATTCGTGATTTAGAACGTAATAATCAGCAATCTTCACCAGCACAAAGTGGTGGAACGCCTACACCACCACCAAGTTTTACGGAAAAGGGAAGAAAATTTTTCAAGAAACATAAGAAAAAAATCATCTTAGCTGCTGGTGCACTTGCAATTGGAACTACTTGGGGGTTATCTAATATACAACGTCCACAGTTTGACCAAACGACTGATAAAACTACAGGTGATTATGCATCATTAGATGTTCAAGAGGGAATGAATTTTAACCCAAATGATTTAAATCAATTAACAGAAGCTGCTGCATCTTTAGCAAAAGAGTTATCTCTAGGTGGTTATGTAGACTATTACAATACACAAACTAAAGAATACAAGCCAATAGAGGCAGAGGATGCTTTGATGTTAATTGAAGCATTAAACCTTGGAAATAATGAATATGATAGTTGGAGAAAAGCTCAGATTTACCATGATGCTTCTTCCGCAGCTAGATATGATGAAGTAATGAATGAACTTTATACATTTACTGTTGCAGATGCAATGACTTTAACGAATACAGAAGAAAGTAAAATCAATTATAGTAAAATTATCGCAAATAAAGAACTTTCTTCTATGGTAAATGGACTTCAAGAAGATATTGTTGCTTATAATAACGCAAAACCAAATGAAAAGAGTTCTAAAGCAAAAGCTTTATTAGATAAGTGGATTACTAGTTTAGAAAATCGTTCAGACTTACCAACCAATGATGCCTTTTTAACAATTATTCAAGCTCAAATCTATGGATTTGTAAATCGTCTACATTATGATGGTTTAAGTATCTCTGGGGTAGGATTTGACGAAAGTAGATTTGCTAATATTTTCTATGATTTACCAAGTTGTAAATCAGTAGATGAAGATGCGTTAAATGCTTACTGGCATGGTAATATTAGAACAGAAAATAGTGATGTTACAGTTACTCGTTTAGATAGAAAAGTTGAATTTGAAGGATTCTTTGACAAAGTAAAAACACATAAAACAGAGATTAGTCAAGGAATCGAAACAAAAAAATATACTGATGATGCGGAATGGGATGATTTAATTGCTCTTACAAATCAAAAAATGGGTGATTTCAAAATTGTCTTAAATCCAGATTTTACACAGGAAAAAATTGATGCGATGAAACTTGCAAATGGAGACATTACATTAAAAGATGGAGAAACAATCCAATATGACGCAAAAGGTAATGCTTATATTTTAAAAGAAGGTACAGTAATTGATAGTAGTTCTAAATTACCAAGTAAAGAAGAAGCAGAACAACAAATCGAAGAAGAAAAGGAAGAAATGTTAGAAACCGCTGATCAATATGTAGTGATTGGTAGAAATGATGCACACCAAAATGGTGATCGCACCGGAAATAACATGCGTGTTCCTAGTGGATTGAGTGAGGTACAAAAGAATGGCTATATCTCTGGTTACCAAGAGGGTGTTCAACATAACCAAATTGCTTATCAATTAGGCTTATATGGACAAAGTTTAACATCTGAATTATCTGATTGTACAACAGCTTATAATGTAGGTAGACAAGAATACTTGAAAAATCAAGAACAAGAAGAAGAACAAGATAAAGAGCAAGAAGAAATTGATAAGGTTACGGCAGAAGAGGCATATAATGCTGGATATCATGCTTATAATCAAGGTGCTGGTAGAAATGATGTGCCAGAAAAATATCAATACTATTCTTATGAATGGCAAAATGGTTGGGATAATGCCAAACTAGATAAAGAACATAATATTGGAAATATTACAGATGTTCCATCAAATGGAATTTTAGAACCAGAAGCACCATCATTGCCTGCAGAAGAGGAACCTTCAGCTCCTGTTGAAGAACCAGAATCTCCAGTCATTGGCGATCAACCATCTGAAGAAACTCCGTCTACTCCTGAAATAACTTATACTTGGATGGATGTTTACTATGCAGCAGTGGAAGCGGCTTATGCTGCTGGAGTAAATTTGACAGGTGAGGCTTTCACAGGAAACATTCCAGAAGAATATAAAGGGTTAGAAGATGCATGGTATGCTGGTTGGGATACTGCAATATTAGAATATGAACTAAACCAACCTACAAATCAAAAAGCATTATAGTTAGTAAAGTCACTGTTTCCCAGTGGCTTTTTTAACGCAATTTATTGACAAGCTTTTTTATAGCGTGCTATAATAGAAATAGACTATTGGTCCCATAATAGAGAGGAGGGTAATTGTGAAAGACTACTACATATTTGACTATACAGATGAAAATGAATTCAAAAAGTTAGAACGTTCTTTAAAAAAGTATAATATGTTAGCATATAAAAAACTACACTTTGAATATTACCCTCAATTAAAAGAAGGAAAATTTCTTGGGAAATTAGTTTCAACCAATGCCAAAAAGAAAATGAAAACATATGAGTTAAAATTACCTACTGATGTTTTATTTTCAAAAGTGCATGGTGATATTGTATTGGTATATCATATCTATGAAGATGAGAAAATTGTGATGCTTGATTATATTAAGCCAATTGAAATCTTGAGTGAGGGACATCAATCAGAATTAGAAACATATAAAGGTATTATGGTTTCTAAAGAACATGCAGATAAAGATATTTTTAAAATTAATTTATTAAATATGATCCAAAAGTAGAAGGAAA
>CALVJU010000112.1 GCA_944332375.1 uncultured Bacilli bacterium | reverse complement strand
ATGTATAAACCATGACTAACTTTTTCTATAATTCCTTTATCAATATAAAATTGAATTTGTGATT
Organism: uncultured Bacilli bacterium; assembly: GCA_944332375.1. GTDB lineage: Bacteria > Bacillota_I > Bacilli_A > RF39 > UBA660 > UMGS2016. The sequence goes on along the minus strand of CALVJU010000112.1, from coordinate 4,102 downwards.
TATAAATATTAAGTTCTACTAATTCAGCAGTAGTAATATAACCATTGTTTTTTTCTAAAAATTTTATTAATTTTTTTTCATTTTTCATAAAATTACCCATTTACTTTTGTACATACATTATATCATTTTTGCCGAACAAAAGTAAATACAGCTCCCCTTAAATTATCGAAAATTATTTTTTTAATTTTAATGGATTAATACTTGAATAATTAAGTTATATTTTATTTTTGAAAATTCTTCAAATTCTTCATCTGTTATATCTTTTTTTCCCTTTATCATAATGATTCTCATAAATAACTTCAAAACTATTTTTTCTTCTATAATATTTGTCAATCGTCTTTGCAGTCACTTCTCATTTTGTTTTACTCCTTTCCATCTCTACAATCACCTCTTGATATAATCTTAAAAGTTCATGATAAGTTTGATGCAATCCTGCGCGATCGTCCAACAAAATATTATAGTAAACTTTTCTTCCTTTGAATGGTATAAAAGGAGCATCATCATTAATAGAATCATATGGTAAATCTTCCTGTTCTAATATTTCTTTAATCTCATCATACCGATCAGATTCAGAAGAAGTAAATATGATAAAGTAAGCGTAATCTCGATACTTTCGGATTAAGTCTTTTACCATTTCATATGATGCATTTTTATGATGATAATCAAACACTGTGCTGTCCAAATCATAAGCAATAATTAATCGATTATGTAGTTCAAACTCTTCTTTTAATCGACAATACGATTTCTCTGTATCTAAATATTCGTCTAACATAATATTCCTTCTTTCTTTGTATTTATTTATTGACTCTTTTCTTCCTTTTCTGTTTTCTTGAAAAGAAATAATCATTTTTTGTCCATCGATAAAGAATTCTACATGTAGAATAAATCACACTATATGAGTATAAATCTTTTAATACATCTTCTCTTGTTGAGAAATAATCTGATTTTACAATAAAACGATTCTTCAAACTCAATAGCTTTAATATTTTTAAATCGCGATATTTTACAACATCATGTCTTGAAGTTACTTCCGAACAGTTAAATAACTTACAAGCTAAATTTTTCGTAGGACAACCGTTTTTTGTCTGGTACATACAATATTTACAACATCCATTACATGCCTTACTTTTTGTTTCTCTTTGCACATAACATTTATAATTTTTAAATCCACAAATGTTTTTTTCTTTTCCTTTTTCATCAATCATTTCACATGACTTATCATATACATATTGAATTCTATCTTTTCTTTTTTTAATATTTAATGCTTCTATGATATAGTTGATATTCGGATCATGAATATTACTATCAATGATAAAAAGCGTATTGCGATAAAACATACGTTTATACAAAGTAATTCTTCTTAAAAACTTTTTATATTCACGATCATTATGTATCTCTATTCTTTTCTTTCTCATAACACACCACCAACATTCCTTTATCTTTTCTCTTTTGTTAAAGCTTGCGCATAATCTTCCATTACTGCTTGCTATTATAAAGTGAATATTGTCATGTGTAAAATACTTATTTTTTATATTTGTTATGTTGTTTTGTTATGATAAAATAAATGTAGGTGGTTATAATGAATATAAATTTTGAATATTATAAGATTTTCTATGTAATTGCGAAAAATAAAAACATTACAAAAGCAGCAAGAGAATTAAGAATCAGTCAACCTGCAATCAGTAGAATGTTAAAAACGATGGAAGAACAATTGAATACAAAATTATTTATCCGAAAAACAAAAGGAGTTATGTTAACAAAAGAAGGAAATGAATTATATCAATTAATTTCAAGTCAAATTGATGGGATTATGAAAGCGGAAAAAGATTTCGCCAAAATTCTCAATCATCAAAGTTGGAAAATTTCTATTGATAAAAGTTACTTCAATTATTTAATTAAAAAAAGAAAACTTGATTTTCTCTTTCAAAATGATGTCTATTTTACTCAAAACAACGATTTTCAACTTTTAAATAAACAATTAACAAATAATTTGATTGATTTTGCTTTTATCTCAGAGCCTGCGCATGATCAGTTTCATCCAAGTCTCCATTTTAAGAAAATTCAACGATTACATTTTGTATTAATGACTAACAAAAAAAGTGACAATCAGTCCGATTTGCCACTTGTCATATATCATCATCCTAAATTTAAGAATATATATGAGAATTATTTTTCAGGTACGATCAGCAAAAAACGTCATATCATCGAAGTAGATGACTACGAAAATATATTACCGTTAATTCAAGAAGGATATGCGAATGGAGTACTGATTCAAGAGTTTCTAAATCCACAAATACAAAAAAATAACAATTACTCATTTACTTCATTACCAGATACTTACTCTGCAAATATTGGTATTCTTTACAATATGAATAATGAATTAAAATTAAAAGAAGTATTTAAGCAGTTTTATTCATGAGAATGATTTCTCTTTTTTCTACTTCCATCAGTGAAAAGTCTTCCTTACTTTCTCCAAATAGTCGTTCTATTTGAACAACACGATTATAAGTAAATGGATGAGTTAAATCCACTTCTACTTGAGGGTCTTTATCATATTCTTTTTCACCCACATAATAAGGATCAAATAAAAATGCAAAATGATCATTCATTTTTGTAATTAAAACATAATGTTCGTTCTTCTGATAACAACGAGCTATGACACATCCATGATGGTTTAAACAATTCTTTATTTTTTCTTCTGTAACTTTTTCTTTTTCTAAATTCTCACATTTTATTTTTAATGAATGTTCTTCTGCGTACTTGGTAATCCATTGTGTAAGTTGTTTCATTGCTTTACGTGATGTTCCCATTTCACCTTTTATTCCATTCTTTCCAATTGCATCTAAAGTATATTGATAAATTGTCTTTAATACTTCTACTGGAATTTCTTGCCTTTGAAATAAAAAAAGAAAAGCATTTAATAAAGTTGTTGTTCCACAATCATACTCTGTAATTTGAAATGCTAATGGTATTTTCATTTTTCTCTTTCCCTTCTACTCTTTAATATCCTAATACCCCTTCTAATGTCTCATCTTTTTCCACAAATTCTGATACATCAACAATTGTGTACTGATCTTTGGTATCACGTATAATTACTTGTTGGATTCCTGCATTGATAATCATTCTTTTACATAAAGCACAAGGTCTTGCCCCTTTTACATATTTTCCACTTGCATAATCAATTCCTACTAAAAATAGTGTGGCGCCAATCATATCTTTTCTTCTTGCACTAATAATTGCATTTTGTTCCGCATGAACACTACGACAGAGTTCATAACGTTCTCCTCTTGGGATTTTCAATTTTTCTCTTGTACAATAGTTTAAATCACAGCAATTTTTTCTACCACGTGGTGCGCCAACATATCCAGTTGAAACAATCTCATCATGATTGACAATAATTGCACCCCAGTTTCTTCTGATACAGGTTCCTCTTTCTGCTACTTTTTCTGCGATATCTAAATAATAATTCATTTTATCTCTTCTCATGGTTTCCTCCTAATTAAGCACGATTGATCTCTATTGGATGACTCATGATTTGAACAATCAAATCCATATTATCATCCTTTGCTGTTTTATTTCTCTTTATCATGCCACATTTCTCACACTGATAAACGATTTTATAAGTTCCTTTTTTGCCAGGATCTATCGCTACTGGTCTTAGAATGCCATGACATGAACATGAACGATCTCCTGGAAAGTGATCCACGTGTTTAGAACAAAGACAGTAAGGGCAATGATCTCTTGCCGTATATCCTAATTTGATTACTTGTTTGCCACACACTTCACAGATGAAATTTTCATCTTTCATTGTAAAACGTGGTAATTCTTGTTGTATTTCTTCTGACACTGTTTCACACTCCTCGTCACTCATTTCTTATATATCAAATATACCATATATTCTATATTTTGTCAGAGAAAATACGACATTTTTTAGAAGTTATTATTTGCAATCATATCAAAATATGTTATACTAAACACATGGTGATGTTATGAATGAAGTCATACTTGAAAAAGAAAAATTAAAACAAGTAATTCACGACTATGAAGATTACATCAACGATACAAAATTAGAATTAAAAAACATAAGAAAGCTTTATCCAGA
>CALVJU010000111.1 GCA_944332375.1 uncultured Bacilli bacterium | reverse complement strand
ACGATATGGCAGTTTTAAGAGTTAAGAGAGAAGAAGAATTTGCACCTGTTAAGAATGCTGATTCTGCTGGTGTAGATTGCCCTAGAACTGCAAGAAAATTATATAAGGCATTTTACAATTTGGATTAGTTGGGGGGATGTGCCAAATCGTTTCAAAATGATATCAAAAAGACCAATTAAGGCTAACTAAGTTAACCTTGAAGGTCTTTTTTTGGATTAATAAAATTTAAATTGCATATAATATATATAATTAATTTTAATTTTTTATTACGAAAAAGTTCCGTAAACGGAAAAAATTCGTAATGAAAAATTGACTAAATATATAATTTTATGATATAATTATTACGAAAAAGTTCCGTAGACGGAAAAATTTCGTAATGGGAGGATACCAATATGGAAATAAAAAGGGATTATTATTTAAATGAACTTATAGATAGAATGGATAATCAACTTATAAAAATTGTGACAGGAATTAGAAGATGCGGAAAATCTTACCTATTAAATGTAATATTCAAAAATTACCTTATAGAACAAGGAATAGATGAAGAACATATAATACAATTAAGTTTGGATGAAAATAAAAACAAAAAATATTTAGACGCAGATGTATTAGATGAATATATAAGAAGTCTGATAAAAGATAACGGTAAATATTATTTATTGTTAGATGAAATTCAAGAAGTAAAAGATTTCGAATCAGTTTTGATAGGTTTTATGCATATAAATAATGTGGAAATATATGTAACAGGAAGTAATTCTAAATTTTTATCATCAGACATTGTAACAGAATTTAGAGGTAGAGGAGATGAAATAAGAGTATATCCGTTATCTTTTGCAGAATTTTATTCTGTATATAAGGGATCTGAAGAAATTGCATTGAGTGAGTATTATACCTATGGTGGATTACCTTTAACAGTACTAGCAAAAACAGATAATGCTAAAATTAATTATTTAAGAGCACAAAAAGACAATGTATATATTAATGACATTGTTGAAAGAAATAAAATTCAAAATAAAGAAGAATTAGAGATGTTAGTTCAGATAATAGCATCCGATATAGGTTGTCTTACAAATCCTTTAAAGTTATCGAATAATTTTAAGGAAAGAGATAAACAATCTACAATGACAGATAAAACAATATATAATTATTTAGGATATTTGCAAAATGCTTTTATGATAGAAAAGGCAAGAAGATTCGATGTAAGAGGAAAAAGATTTATCGAAACACCTCAAAAATATTATTTTACAGATATGGGAATTAGAAATTCATTTTTGGATTTTAGGCAAAGTGAAGAAATATCACATACAATGGAAAATGTTATTTATATCGAATTAAAAAAACGTGGATATAATGTTGACGTTGGTTCAGTTGAAATACGTGAGGGGGATGCTAAAAAACAGTTAGAAATTGATTTTGTAGCTAATAAGGGGAATAATAAAATTTATATTCAATCGGCTCTCGAGATGAAAACAGCAGAAAAAGTAAAGCAAGAGCAGAAGTCTTTGTTAAACGTAAATGATTTCTTTAAGAAGATAATAATAGTTGGTGATAATATTAAAAGATCTCGTTATGATAATGGAATTATTTTGATGAGCATATATGATTTTCTTTTAGATGCTAATAGTTTGGAGTATTAGTGAGAAAGTTATAAAAATACTTTTTTAATTAAAAAAATTGTGGTAATATATAAAAGTAAATAAAAAATCTTGATTTGAAACAGGAGAATGGAGGAAATATGAATTATTTAGATGAATATAAAAGATGGTGTGAAAGTCCAGAATTTGATGAAGAAACAAAAAAAGAATTGTTGGAAATAAAGGAAAATGAGGCGGAAATAGAAGATAGGTTTTATAAAGAACTTGAATTTGGAACAGCAGGATTAAGAGGAATAATTGGTGCTGGAACAAATAGAATGAATAAATATACAGTAGGAAAAGCAACACAAGGATTGGCAAATTATATTTTAGAGCAAGGAACTCAAGATAAAGGAGTTGCTATTAGTTATGATTCTAGAATAATGTCAAAAGAATTTGCATTACAAACAGCATTAATTTTTTGTGCAAATGGAATAAAAGCATATTTGTTTGAAAACTTAAGACCAGTGCCTGAGTTATCTTTTGCAGTTAGAGAATTAAAATGTACAGCAGGGGTAATGATTACAGCAAGTCATAATCCACCTAAATATAATGGATACAAAGTATATTGGGAGGATGGTTCACAAATAGTTAGTCCAAGAGATACAGAGATTATTAATAAAGTAAGAAATGTAAAGGATTTTAAAGAGATAAAATCAATTAATAAAGAAGATGCTATAAGTAAGGGACTATTAAATATTGTTGGAACTGAAATGGATGAAAAATATATAGAAATATTAAAAGAACATATACTAAATCCTGAAATTATGAAAGAACAAGGTAAAAAGTTGAAAGTTGTATATACTCCATTACATGGGACAGGAAATACTATAGCTGAAAAATTGTTAAATGAATTAGGAATGGAAAATGTGTATGTAGTGCCTGAACAAAAAGAACCAGATGGAAAATTTCCAACAGTAGATTATCCTAATCCAGAAGACCCAAAAGCATTTAAACTAGCTTTAGAATTGGCAAAAAAAGTGGATGCTGATGTGGTATTAGCAACTGACCCGGATGCCGATAGACTAGGTATTTATGCAAAAGATTCTAAAACAGGTGAATATATGAACTATACAGGAAACATGTCTGCTTTATTGATTGCAGAGTATAGAATTTCACAGATGAAAGAAAAAGGAATATTGCCATCTAATGGAATGTTTATAACAACAATAGTATCTTCAGAGCTTGCAAAAGCAATAGCGAAATATTATGGTTTAGAGTGTATAGAAGTTTTGACAGGATTTAAAAATATTGGTGCAGTAATGAGAAAAGCAGAAGAAAATCAAGATAAAAAATATGTATTTGGATTTGAAGAAAGCTATGGATGTTTAATTGGAGATTATGCAAGAGATAAAGATGGAATTGCAGCAGTAATGGCTTTATGTGAGGCAGCATGTTATTATGCTTCAAAAGGTAAGACTTTATGGGATGCAATGATTGATATTTATGAAAAATATGGTTATTACAAAGAAGCACAAGTTTCAATTGTTAGAGAAGGTGTACAAGGTGCTCAAGAAATAAAAGATATGATGACTAAAATGAGAGAAACTGATATAAAGAGTATTGGGAAATATAAGGTTTTGGTATTTAAAGATGTTGAAAAAGATGTTGTTAAAGATATGAAAACAGGAGAAATATCAAAAACTGGATTGCCAAAATCAAATGTTTTGTATTATGAATTAGAAGATAACAGTTGGTGTTGTATTAGACCTTCTGGAACTGAGCCTAAAATTAAATTATATATGGGAATAAAGGGAAATAC
>CALVJU010000110.1 GCA_944332375.1 uncultured Bacilli bacterium | reverse complement strand
CATCAATTATTAAGAAAAATGCAAACGGCATATGATTGTCGGATTCGTATGTTAGAAGAACATTTAGAAAATCAACGTCTTCATATGACAATATCAGAGAGAAACAAAATAGAAAATAATTTAGACCATCAGAGAATATTACAAAAGACGTATACTTATTTATCAGGAGTTGTCAATGAAGCCTTTACACACTATGCCCAATTGGATTTGGTACCATTAAAAGATGTTTTTCACTTTTATGAAGTAGCAGATAAGCAATGGAAAGCATGTCTAAGTGAAGAAGAAGTAGAAACGATGAAAAAAGAATTACAAGAGTATGAGAAACCTTCTTCCCGAATTACACTTTTAGATAAGAATGCGATGTTTGAAAATCCGACAACGAAGAAAGTTTATGCACAGACAAAAACTTTAATGAGAAAATATGGAAGATAGGAAAAAGTAAGTGAAGTTTATCTAGTAATTTCACTTTTTTTCGTGTAAAATAAGAATAGGTGATAACACATGGGATTATTTGACAAATTTAAAAATATTTTAAAGCCAAAAACAGAAGAAGAGAAAAAAGAAATTACAAGTTATGATAAAGGCTTAGAAAAAACAAGTAAAGAAATGAGTACAAAGTTAACACAACTCAGTAAAAGACATAAACAGATTGATGATTCTTATTTTGAAGAGTTAGAAGATATTTTAATTACCGCTGATATTGGAGTAAATACAGTGATGAGCTTTATGGATCGTTTAAAAAAACGTATTAAAGAGGAAGCAATTCAAGACGTAGAAGATTTAAAAGAGATCATCGTAGATGAAATGTTTATGATTTATGTAAACAATCAGATATTAGTAAATAAAATTCATTTTCAACAAGATGGATTAACGGTATTATTATTTGTCGGAGTGAACGGAGTAGGAAAGACAACGACGATCGGTAAATTAGCAAATAAATTAAAAAAAGAAGGAAAGAAAGTATTATTGATTGCTGGAGATACGTTCCGTGCTGGAGCAACAGAACAGTTAGTAGAATGGGCAAATCGAACAAGTACTGATGTGGTATTTAAGGAAAATGCGGATCCATCTAGTGTCATTTATGATGGATTAGAAAAAGCAAAGAAAGAACAGTATGATGTCGCATTAATTGATACAGCGGGAAGATTACAAAATAAAGATGGATTAATGAAAGAGTTAGAAAAAATGAATCGTGTTATTGGAAAAATTGTTCCAGGAGCTCCTCATGAGACCTTACTTGTGATCGATGCGACAACAGGACAAAATGGAATTCAACAGGCGAAAAGCTTTAAAGAAATTACAGATATTACTGGAATCGTTTTAACGAAATTAGATGGAACAGCAAAAGGTGGAATTGTACTTGCAATTAAAGATGAAGTGGATATTCCTGTCAAATATGTTGGCTTAGGAGAACGAGAAGAAGACTTAAGAGTCTTTGATATTGAAAAATATATTTATGGGTTATTCAAAGGATTCGTAGGTGATGAACATGATGAAAAGTAGTATGGAAGAAACAAAAATTCCCGGTCTTTATGATTGGAAACAGAAAATAGGATTGTTCGCACAGTTTATCTCATTTGTCGTCTTTCTTGTATGTTTTATCTTAAATGTGATCAATCGTTTAGATCTTGTATGGGTATTACTTGTTTTATTTGTATTATTCTTATCAATGGCGTATAATAATTATATGGTATATCATAGAAAACATTTCACTTCGATTTATTTACTAGGAGCAGTGATATCAATCGCTTTATTTGGAGGAATGCTTCTTGGATAATCGTACCGATATGATTATATTGTATGATTATTACAAAGAATTACTTACTCAAAAACAACAGGATTACTTTGAAGGATATTATTTTGAAAATGAATCTCTACAAGAATTAAGTGAAGAATTTCAAGTAAGTCGGAATGCGATTCATAAACAAGTAAAAGAAACAGAAGAAAAATTATTGGAATATGAGAAGAAGTTAAAATTATATGAGAAAAGAAAACAAATCATGAAACTCATTGAACCATTAGAAGAAAACTTAAAAAAAGAAATTGAAAAAAGAATATAAAGGGGAAGGATGATACAATGTTTGATCGTATTAAATTTATTAATAATAACTCTGCAGAAGTATTATTGAAAGAGGGAGTTCCATTACAAGGAAATATTATGAACATGCATGTCATGTTTGAAGATGAAGATAAAAAAATACTAGGGGAAGTAGAAGACATTACAAGTGATAGTGTAAAAGTAAACTTTTTAGGAGAAATCGTCAATGGAAAATTCGTTGGTGGTGTCATTCGTAAACCAAAGTTAAGTGCAACAATTCGTGTGATTACAAAAGAGGAAGTCAGTATGATTGTTGGAACGAAAGGACCTGGTAAATTCTTAATTGGATATTCACCACTTTATGATGATCAACCAATCTATGTCGATATTAATGACTTATTTAGTAACCACCTTGCAATATTTGGTAATACAGGTAGTGGTAAATCTTGCGGAGTTGCTCGTATCTTACAAAACGTATTTGAAAATGATGTCTTACAACCATATCGTGCGAATTTCTTTATTTTTGATGCTTATGGAGAGTATCACAATGCTTTTTCAAAGCTCCACGAAGTGAATCCAAATTATTATTTTAAATTTTATACAACCAATGAACGTCAAACAGATGGAGAATTACTTCGTATTCCAATTTGGCTATTAGATGTCGATGATTGGGCTTTATTACTTCGTGCGACAAGTCATTCTCAGATTCCAATTATCGAACGAATGATTAAATTAACACGTATTTTCTCAGAGGATGATGAACAAGCATTAAAATATAAGAATCACTTAATCGCAAAAGCGATCATGACGATTCTTTATACAAACCAAACCGCAACAAGTAAAAGAAATGATATTTTTACAATCCTAGAAACTTGTTCCACTCCACAATTTAATTTAGAAGCTCCAGTGCAAGGAATTGGATATACAAGAAAATTTAGAGAGTGTTTTATTATTGACTCACAAGGTTCATTTGTAGAAAGTGTTTTAGTAACAAAATATATCTCTGATTTTATCGATGATGAACTAGATAAATACGAAACAACAAAACTCAGTTATTTCACTTTATTAGATGTTGAAAAAGCTTTAAATTTCACTTTGATTAGTGAGGGATTATTAAACAATGATCAAACATATAACGATGCCGTAACATTAAAAGTAAAATTACATGCCATTGTAATTAGTGAGAATGCTAAATTCTTATCTTATCCTCGTTTTATTACAGTGAATGAATATATTGCTTCCTTAGTAGCAGTAGGAAATCATAAAGCACAAATTATTAACTTCAACATGGAAGATATTGATGATTGGTTTGCTAAAGTAATTACAAAAATTTATACAAAAATGCTATTTGATTTTACAAAGAATTTGCCACAAAGAGCAACATTGCCATTCCATGTATTCTTAGAAGAAGCACACCGTTATGTACAAAATGATTCTGATAAAGATTTAATTGGATATAACATCTTTGAACGTGTTGCCAAAGAAGGTCGTAAATATGGATTAATATTTAACTTAATTAGTCAAAGACCAGTTGAAATATCAGAAACCGTTATTTCACAATGTACAAACTTTATTATCTTTAAAATGAATCACCCACGTGATTTAGAGTATATTAAAAAGATGTTACCGAATATTAGTGCTGAAATTGTGGAAAAACAAAAAAGCTTACAACCAGGTACTTGTGTTGCTTTTGGTAAAGCATTTCGTGTTCCTATGATTATTCATATGGAAATGCCAAATCCAGAACCATCAAGTAGTAACTGTGATGTCGTTGATACTTGGGCAGTTCATTAAGAATCATCCTTGTGATGATTTTTTTGGTATTGGAAAGGAGGAAAAAACGTGATCTATCCAATTACACCATATAAACAACACCGATATAATTGTGCGATCGCATGTTTATTAATGATATTAGAATATAAAAAAATCATACCTAAAGCAACATACTTTTATGAAAAAGAGTATGAGAAGAGATATTACTCCAGATATATGGAGGGAACTCCTTTTTCTGCCATTGCCTATCATCTTTCTAAAAATCATTTGAAAGTCAAATTAGCTCATTCAGAAAAAGATTATTTTACAAATGCAAATCAATTTCTACCAGACTCTGTATTTCAAAACACAATGAAAGAATATCAGAGTTATCTACAAGGCGTGATAGAAAATGGGGGAGTTGTAGAAACACATATTTCTATTACTATTGCTTTTTTACAGGAGCAATTAAATCATGGATATGTGATTGTACTAGCTGGTATGTCTGGAAAGGTACTACATGCAATAGTACTATGTGGATATGAATCTGACAATTTTGTTGTCTGTGATCCACTTTATAAAAAACAACAACTTCACCCATGTGAAGAAATTGAAAAGTTTATGGATACCCCAATTGGAAAGTGGTGTATTTTAGTAAAGGTATGATATACTATTTTTAGAAAAAGCAATGTATATCATGCTTATGAGGAATATATGAGATATATGGGAAAAGATATGACTCTTTTTGATCGTCTTCTCCAATTAGCACTTCATTATTCAAAAGAAGAAGATTAAGTTTCCAATCAGTGTTGGAAATTTTTTCTTTGAAAATAAAAGAATATTGTGTATTTTCTAGTTTTAAGTCGGTTGCGAATCATGTCGAAGCATGTTATAATGTGGATGAAACTAGAGAAAGTGAGGATATATATTATGGGTTTTATTAAAGCATTTTCAGGTGCTCTTGGTGGAACTTTCGCTGATCAATGGAAAGATTTCTATATGCCAAGAAATAATGTTCCAGGAACAGCTGCTATTTTTGAAGCAGTACCACAAGGAACAAATGCAGGTCGTGGAGAAAATACGGAAGGATCTAACAATATTATTACTAATGGTAGTAAGATTATTGTTCCTGAAGGAACAGCTCTCATTACAATTCAAGATGGAGCAATTACAGGACTTGTTACAGAAGTAGGAGGATATATTTATTCTTCAGATGATCCAAATTCACAATCATTATTTGTAGGAAATGGAATTTTATCATCTACTCTTGGACAATCATGGGAACGTTTTAAATTTGGTGGTCAACCAGGTTCTCAACAATTAGCTTTTTATGTGAATTTAAAGGAGATTCCAAATAATCGTTTTGGTACACAATCAGAAATTTATTGGAATGATGCTTATTTAAATGCACAAGTAGGTGCAGTTACGAGAGGAACATATAGTTTAAAGATTGTAGATCCTATTCTATTTGTAAAGAATTTTGTTCCAGTAAAATATTTACAACCAAATTCGCAAGTGTTTGATTTTGCAGATATGGAAAATGATGCTGCTACGCAATTATTTAATGAAGTAGTAAGTAGTTTATCTGCTGCATTTTCAAATTATACAAATGATCCAAATAAAGGAAATCGTATTACAAAGATTCAAGGAGATCAAATTGGGTTTGCACAATCTTTATCACAGGCAGTTGAAGATGGATATCATTGGAAAACGGATCGTGGGTTAGAAATTGTAAAAGTAGCAATTCAAGCAATTGAATACGATGAAGATACAAAAGCATTATTGAGTGATGTGAAAAAAGCAGATGCTTTATCTGGAAATCGTGGTAACGCATTTATGCAACAAGCAATGGCTCGTGGATTCCAATCAGCGGGTGAAAATCCAAATGGAGGAGCAGCGGGAATGGCATTTATGGGAATGGGTATGAATGCAGTTGGTGGAGCAATGAATGGAATGCAACAACCAGCTACAGCAGCTCCAAATCCATTTATGGGTGCAGGAGTACAACAACCAACTGCCGCACCACAACAAGCTCCAGGTGTTCAACAAACAGCTTCTCAACCACAGCAAGAAGATCCATATCAGAAACTTGCAGAACTTAAGAAGTTGTTAGATTCTGGAGTGATTACACAAGCTGACTTTGATGCTGCAAAGAATAAGTTATTAGGTATCTAATATGAATGGAACAGTACAAGAAACGAATCCATCACAGCCAAATACCCAAGGTATTGGAAACGGACAAGTAAAATGTCCAAAATGTGGTGCTACGGATATTTCTTTAAATGTAAAAACTGGAAAATTAAGATGTAATTATTGTAGACATGAGTTTGAACAGCAAAAAGTAGAACAACAAGATCTAAGTCAGTTATCTGGTCAATCTATGACACAAGGTGTTCAAAATATTCAAGCAGATGCAAGTAATATGGTTACTTTAAAGTGCTCTAGTTGTGGAGCGGAAGTTGTCATTGATACAAGTGAAACTTTACATGCCAGATGTCACTGGTGTCGTAATACACTTTCTGTGAATGATCAGATTCCCAATGGAGCAGTTCCAGATGTTGTATTACCATTTCATATTACAAAAGAAGAAGCTGAGCAATTAATACGTGCTTTTGTAAGTAAAAGAAAATTTTATGCACATCCTATCTTTAAAAAAGAGTTTACGACAGAAAATATTATGGGAGTATATTTTCCTTATATGATTGTTGACGTTAATTCTCATGCTAATTTTAAAGGTGAGGGAGAACATTTAATTCGTAGATATACAATCGGGGATGATGAACATAGAGAGACTTATTATGATGCTGATGTTTATCATGTAGAACGTGAATTTGATCTTACTATTGATAATCTTACGGTAGAATCAAATAAGGATCGTTTAAACCATCAAAATGATCAGAAAACGAATAATATTATTAATGCAATTATGCCTTTTGATATTGAAAACTGTGTAAAATTTCAAGCAAATTTCTTAAAAGGATTTACTTCAGAAAAACGTGATGTGAATGTAGACGACGTCCGAAATTTAGTCGCATTACAATCTCGCGATATTGCCCGTTTTGCTGCAAATGAATCTTTAAAACAGTATGATCGAGGAGTTTGTTGGCAAACACAAGATTTACAAATTATTGGTCAAAGTTGGCAAGCAGCTTATTTACCTGT
>CALVJU010000109.1 GCA_944332375.1 uncultured Bacilli bacterium | reverse complement strand
AGTTCTTACCAGGTAAAAAAGAAGAGAGTGTTCATTTAGAGAACAATCCAAAAGAAATTGAATATGAAGATGAGAAAGAAATTTCTAGTCTATTTGAAAAATTCTTTGCTGTCAAAGATGATGTCTTTAAAGCATTAGAAGAAGCAAGAGATGAGAAAGTAATCGGTAAAGGATTGGAAGCTAAGGTAATGATTCATGCGACAGGTAAAACAAAAGAAGCATTAGAAACATTAAAACCATATTTAAAGCAGTTATTCATCGTATCTTTGGTAGAGCTTGTAGAAGAAGAGTTACCAAAGTACAATGTATGTGGTGTTAAGATTGAGAAATTTGATGGTATGAAATGTGAAAGATGTTGGAATTATTACGAAGAAAGTGAGATGCATGACGATATCTGTGATCGTTGCTATCATGTATTAAATGACTAAAACAGGATTTATTCCTGTTTTTTTGTATGAGATTACAAAAATTTTCCATATTAAACATAGAGGTGAAGATATGGAAAAGAATAAATATAAAGATATTGTAGAAAAGTATACTCCAAAAGAAGATCGTACAAGTCATGGGTTAAAAGCATTCTTAATTGGTGGTTTGATGGGAGTATTAGGTCAGTTTTTATTAGACTTATATGCTTACTTATTTCACATTCCAACAACAGAAGCTGCTCCATTTATGATCATTACATTAATCTTTTTCGCAAGCTTATTTACTGCTCTTGGTTTCTTTGATAAATGGGTTGCTTGGGCTCAAGCAGGACTTATTATCCCAATTACAGGATTTGCACATTCCATGATGAGTGCAGCATTAGAATATCGGAAAGAAGGATTCGTCACTGGAATTGGAGCCAATATGTTTAAACTGGCAGGGACAGTAATTATATTTGGAGTAGTTAGTGCTTATGTATTTGGTTTTATTCGCTTAATTCTATTTGGAGGGTAAGATATGGAAACAATGTTATATAAAAATGTCTATTTAAATGAAGTAAGTACCATTGCTGGTCCCTATGAGAAAAAAGGACCCCTTGGTAGTTATTTTGATAAAACATATGATGAATTTTATTTTCATAAAAAAACATGGGAACAAGCAGAATCGAAATTAATTGAAGAGAGTATTGATCTTGTTCTTCGTAAACTAAATAAAACAAGATTTGATATCGATGTTCATATTGGGGGAGATCTATTAAATCAGATTGTTGCTTCTAACTATGCGGCAAGTAGATTAAAAATTCCTTTCTTAGGTATTTATAGTGCTTGTGCGACAAGTATGGAAGGAATGATCATTGGAGCCAATCTAGTAGAAGCAAAGTTAGTAAAGAATTGTTTAGTAACAACCTCTTCCCATAATAATGCTGCTGAAAAACAATTTCGTTATCCAGTAGAATATGGGGCAGTGAAGAAAAAGACAACAACATTTACTGTGACTGGTGGGACTTGTGCTTATTTATCAAGAGAAAAATCAATGATTAAAATAGATAGCGCAACAATTGGAACCGTAGAAGATATGGGAGAAAAAGATGTGATGAATATGGGAGCAGTGATGACTCCAGCAGCAGCGAGTACGATTTATAAACATTTAAAAAATACCAAACGAGATATCAGTTACTATGATTTGATTTTAACAGGGGATTTAGGAATGTATGGTGAAAAGATGTTAAAAGAATTTATGGAAGTAGAGTATCGTTTGAAATTAAAAAATTATAAAGATGCTGGTACAATGATTTATGATTTAGACAATCAACCAGTGTTTGCTGGTGGAAGTGGTCCTGCTTGTGCACCATTGGTAGCTTTTTCTTATGTGTTAGAACAAATGAAGAAGAAAGAATTCAAACATGTATTAGTTGTTGCCACTGGAGCATTGTTTTCTCCAACCATGACCAATCAGAAATTATCGATTCCAAGTATTGCTCATGCCATTAGTTTGGAGGTTGTACAATGATGTTATATGTCAATTCCTTCTTGTTTGCAGGACTTGTTTGTTTACTAGGACAAATCATATTAGATAATACCAAACTCACACCAGGACATGTTACAACTATCTTTGTCGTTGTTGGAGCCTTCTTAGATACATTCTGTATTTACGATAAAATTATTCTATTTGTCGGAGGAGGAGCCTTAGTACCAATTACTTCTTTTGGACATTTATTAATTCATGGAGCACTTGCTAGAGCTGCAGACTTTGGTATTATTGGATTACTGATGGGCATGTTCGATCTTACTTCATCAGGAATTATTGCTGCCATTGTATTTTCCTTTTTCTTTTCGATTATTTTTAAACCAAAAGATTAATATCAGTCTTAGGACTGGTATTTTTTTTGTCATATATGATACGATATGATTAGAAAAGAGGAGATATGTTATGGTTTCTATTCAAACAATTCAAAATCAAGATCAATTAAAAGAGTTATTTCAATTTTTCGCCAGAACTTTTTACGAAGATGCAATCATTCATCAAGAGCATTATTTTACAATGGGAGAACGTTATGAAGAAATGAGAAAACAATTTTGTATGGATCCTGATTTATTAATGTATGTGGAAGTTGATGGAAAGATTATTGCTGGACTTACTGGAAAAGGAATGGATTTAGAACATAAAAAAATTACCTTGAGTGTTTTAGCAGTAGATCCAGATTATAGAAGAAAAGGATATGCGAAAGATTTAATTAATGAATTTGAAAAGCGATGTATCAAAAAAGGAATTCAACATCTTGATTTAGGTGCTCGTTTTTCGCGCTTGTCCAATTTATTTGTCACTTGGTTATCATCCATCTTTGATGGTACAAGTATTTGATTTTGTTTCAGTAGATGATGTTAGAAAAGAGAATCAATTTCATTTAAAAGAAAAGAGTTCATGGCAATCAGATGTATATGGCTTTATATTTTTTGAAGTTGATGAAGTGAAAGAAACTTATATTCAATGGTTTGAACAACAGGTGAAAACTGCTTATTCCCAGTATGTTTTTGAGAAGGAGTTGTTTTAAACTGCGGTATAGAAGCGTGAGATGATAAGAAAGAAGAATATTCCAATAATGAATTTGTACTTATTAAAAAAATGTTTACAATAATGAAATTGTATGCTATAATTCACTCATATAAAGCGTTGATCAAGAGAAGTAAACTATAACACTGCTTATAGAGAGTCAATGATGGTGGAAAATTGACAGTAAGATATATTTGAATAACACTTGGGAGTGATATGTTGAAATAGAGTAGATATATCCGTATGGATGCGTTAAATCTAACAAGGTGATCTATTTTGTAGATAATTTGGGTGGTACCGCGGAATTGAACAGTGTTTCGTCCCTATTGGGAATACACTGTTTTTATTTTAGTAAGGAGATGAAATACAAAATGGATTATATTTATTTAAATGATTTGTATGGAAAAGAAAAAGAATACGAAGGAAAAAAGATAAAATTAAAGGGATGGATTAGAAACCATAGAAAACAAAAAGATTTTGGTTTTATTCAATTTTCAGATGGGACTTGTTTTAAACAATTACAGTTAGTATATGATCATCAATTGAAAAACTTTGAAGAAGTCCAAAAATTTCATATATGCAGTGCGATTGAAGTGGAAGGAGAATTAATTACATCTTCTGGTCAGGGTCAAGATTATGAATTAAAAGTGAGTGATATTGTATTACATGGAGATTGCCCAGAAGATTATCCGATTCAACCTAAAAGACATTCAATGGAATTTTTAAGGGAGCAATCCTATTTGCGATTAAGAACAAATACATTTCAAGCAGTTTTTAGAGTACGTAGTGTCGCTTCAATGGCCATTCATCAGTTCTTTCAAGAAAGAGGATATATTTATGCTCATACTCCAATTTTAACCTCAAGTGATTGTGAGGGGGCTGGAGAGATGTTTCAAGTTACAACACAGAATTTAGATGAGATTGCAAAAAATGGAAAAGTCAATAATGATAATGAGTATTTTGGAAGACCAGTTGGTTTAACTGTGTCTGCACAATTCGAAGGAGAAGCTTTTGCACAAGCATTTAGTAAAATTTATACATTTGGACCAACCTTTAGAGCAGATCCTTCCCATACACCTTTGCATATCGCAGAGTTTTGGCAGATAGAACCAGAAGTAGCGTTCTGTGATTTAGATGGAATTATGGATATTTCTGAAGAAATGATGAAGTATGTAATAAAATACACATTAGAGAAATGTCCAGATGAATTTGAATTTTTCGATAAATTTGTTGAAAAAGGTTTAATTGAAAAATTAAATACAGTTGTTAATAGCAAATTTGTAAGAGCAACTTATAAAGAATGTATAGATATTTTAAAAAAGGCAAAAATCAATTTCCAATTTAAACCAGAATATGGAGAAGATTTAGCGAAAGAACATGAACGTTATATTACTGAATATTTTAAATGTCCTGTATTTATTACATATTGGCCACAAAATGTAAAAAAATGTTTTTACATGAAACAAATGGATGATGGAACAGTTGCTAATGCAGATCTTGAAATGCCTGGCATAGGAGAAACCTATGGTATGAGTCAAAGAGAAGATGATTTTGATAAGTTAGAAAAAAGAATGGATGAATTAGAAATGAATAAAGAGGATTATATTTGGTATATGAATTTACGTAAGTATGGTACAACGATGCATTCTGGATTTGGAATGGGATTTGAAAGACTCATTATGTATATGACAGGTATTAGTAATATTAGGGATGTGAGTGCATTTCCTAGAACACCGGGAAATTGTTTATATTAAATTTGGAATACCAGTAATTTTCTGGTATTTTTTTCAGAAAAATAACAAAATGGAAAAAAATGTCAAAAAAGTGTTGACAATATGATTTGAAAGTAGTAACTTTGTGAGTAATATTATTTCATTTGAAAGGAACATGCATATGGTAAATAAGAATCAAAAAAGATTAAAGTTTAAACAGAATATTGTAAAACTATTCAACATTTGCTTGATTTCTTTCTGCTGCCTTTTAAATGGAAAAATTGTTGAAAAAGCATGGCAATCATTCTGATTGGAATTGATGTCGTGCTTTTTTTGTACATTTGGAGGTGAGGTATGCGAGAATGGAATAGTTTGCAAGAGAGAGAACAAATCGAACTTGCATTTCAAAAATTAATGAATACCCTTGTTACTATGATTCGGCATCGTAGCTACACATCTGACAAAACAGAATTAAATGATTTATTAAACAAAGTTTTAGCTTGGAAGAAAAAGTTTCAAAAACAACATAATTTAACATTCTTGTCACGTGAAGAAGTATTGGAAGTTTATTATAAATTTGATGAATTAAAGGAAAAGTATTTGTATGATCCTTCTTATGGTATTGAGGGGGAATTAACTGATGAATTAGTGATATGGATGTGGGAGCTTATGTTGTTGAGAAAAAAACAAATAGAAGAATGGAGGGAAACATATGGGTAGAGATATTTTTATTGGTGGTGCATGGCCATATGCAAACTATTATTTACATGTGGGACATTTAGCTGCTTTATTACCTGGTGATATTCTTGCTAAATATTACCGTGGAAATGGAGATCGTGTTATTTATGTATCTGGTTCTGATTGTCATGGAACTCCAATTACAGAACGTGCAAAGAAAGAACATGTTACTCCTGACCAAATTGCAATACATTATCATAATGAATTCAAAAAAACATTTGATAGATTAGGTTTTGAATATGATAAGTACGTTAGTACAATGGATGAACATCATCATAAATACGTTCAAGATTGTTTTTTACAACTAAAAGAGAATGGATATATTTACGAGAAAGAAATTCAACAAGATTTTTGTGAAACATGTGATTGTTTCTTATCAGATCGTGAGATTGTTGGTACTTGCCCACACTGCGGTGGTAAAAGTACTGGAGATCAATGTGAAGTGTGTGCGACATCATTAGACAGTAACGAAGTATTAGATAAACATTGCAAAACATGTGGTAATAAAACCATTATGAAGACAAATAAACATTTGTATTTTGAATTAACTAAATTTGAATCCGAGTTACAAAATTTAATTAATAAAAGTCAATCAAAATGGCGTAAAAATGCATTAGGAGAAGCTCAAAAATATATTGATATGGGATTAGTTGACCGTGCGGCAACAAGGCAATTGGAATGGGGAATTAAAGTCCCAGTTAAAGGATATGAAGATAAAAGAATTTATGTATGGATCGAAGCAGTATTAGGTTATTTATCAGTAGGGCAAGAAGTTGCTCAACAAAGAGGGATTGATTTCAATGAATTTATGTCTGATAAAAACTCAAAATTAAAAACCTATTATGTTCATGGTAAAGATAATATTCCATTTCATACAACGATTTTCCCAGCACTGTTACTTGGCTTAAAAAATGGTTATCGTTTACCAGACTATATTGTTTCAAGTGCTTATGTGAATTTAAATCACGAGAAAATGTCTAAAAGTAAAGGTAATTTAATTACTGTAAATGCATTATTAGATATGTTTGACTTAGATACAATTCGTTTTTACTTTATATTTAATGGTCCAGAGATTCGCGACACAAATTGTTCTTTGGATGAAATCATTCAAACACATAATAA
>CALVJU010000108.1 GCA_944332375.1 uncultured Bacilli bacterium | reverse complement strand
ACCATTATTAGAAGGAGTTATAAAACATATTCCTATACCAGTTACTATCATTCTTACTTTACTTATGTTATCTGATTTCATACTTACCTTTGTAAATAAGAGTAGAATTTAAAGTATTTTATTTTGACAACACAAAAAAGGGAACAATTCCCTTTGTACGATAAATTAATTGGTATAACGTAATGTTTCGTTTGAAATATTGAAAATAATACCAACCATAATCATATAACTAAGAAGACTAGAACCACCATAACTAATAAATGGTAGGGTAATTCCAGTAATTGGCATTAGACCAATCGTCATTCCAATGTTTTGGAATTGTTGATAAATTAACATTCCCACAATTCCACCAATCACATATTTATTAATATTAGAATTATTTTTCAGTGCAATCATAATTAATTTTACATTAAAGAAAATGAGTAGTGAAATCAAAGCTAAAGAACCAATAAACCCAAAATTACTACCAAATACCGCAAAAATAAAGTCTGTCTGTGGTTCTGGGAAATAGACAGGTGTCTGATTAAATCCATTTCCAAAAAGACCACCACTACCAATCGCACTAATTCCATTTTCTAATTGATATCCACTTCCACTTGACCAGTCAAGTAAACGATCCACACGTAAAAAGAAACTAGTTCCAAATATTTTCACAAATAAATCTTGATTGATAAAATAAATTCCAAGAATTACTGCAACAGCTAGTGCTGCAATTCCAAAAAGGAAAGCAAACCAACGATAACGAATTCCTGAAATAAACAACATGACAACAGTAATTAATAAGTAAATCAATACTACTCCTGTATCCGGTTGTAAAAAGGTTAAAATACTTGGAATTCCCACTACAATTCCCACTTTTACAAGAAAGCGAAACTCTTCCATGACACTAGGATGATCAAAATTCTCATGAAACTTTTGAATCATCGATCCCAGAGTCATAATCAAAATAATCTTCATAAATTCACTGGGTTGAATCGTCCCTAGATTCCATGGGAGGGTATACCAACATTTCGCTTCATTAATCGACGTTCCAAAGAAGAATAATCCAAGTAAGGATAATACGCCAATCCCATATAAAATCCATATATTTCGATATATAAAATCATTTCCAATAAACATAATAAAATAGGCAATTCCAAAACCAAGTATATACCAAACTACTTGTTTTAGAGCTAAATTCTGCATATCCGCTCCAAGTAGACTCTGAGCACTATAGATTGTAACAACACTAATAATCGCAAATAATATCATTGGAATTAAAATCCCTTTGTCTACTTTATATTTTGAAATGTTCTTCATCAACATCACCTTACCTTATCTTACACTAAAAATCTTTTTGTTACAACAAAACTTTTCCCATCTGACAAAAAAATTAGAATTTATTGCCAAAGCCTTCTAAAATGTAGTATAATGAGACTGGTGATAAAATGGAAGCTTGGATACAATATCTTTTAATTTTACTCATTTTAGTAATTATTGGAATTGCAATTACGCGTTCAAAAAAGAAAGACTTTAAAATGGAAATGAACAAGCTTGTTTCTTACTTAGGGGGAAAAGAGAATATCATTTCTTATGAAGTTCATAAATCACGTTTTATTGTCAATGTAAAAGATGTGGAAAAAGTGGATAAAGATGCAATTCAGAAGTTAGGAGCACAGGGAATCGTTGAAATAGAGAATCAATTAAAAATTATTTTAGGACCTGATGCTACAAACATTAAGAAATATATTGATGCCTTAAAGTGATAAATTATCACTTTTTTTTATTTTATTCGACAAATTTCGACAAGCAAAATTGATATGATGATTCCGAGGAAGGGTGAATAGGATGAATTTATTTGAAGGTTTATTGTTGAATTTTTTGTTTTTTGTATTTCCTATGTTAGTTTATCTATTTTATTTTATTCAAACAAATCACATCAAAGGAAAAGATAATCAATTATTCTTTGATTTCGCATTATTTACTTCTACTTATCTTTTTATTCGTTTTGGACTGACTCGTTTTCCAATTATAACATTGTATTTTCTCTCTATTCCAGTATTTTTCGCCTATAAGAAAGAACGTTTTTATAGTGCTTTCTTGTTAAGTATGATCTTAGTATGGGTTCATCATATTTATTATCAAGCACCAATCGTTTTTTTCATGATTCCATATGTTATTTACTTTGTGATCTATATAGGAAAAGAGAAAAAGAAACTAAAGGAAAAACAGATGATGATGATCTTTTTTGCTATGAATGTGATTGTTTCTACTTGTTATTTGTATCTTTTCAACGAAGAATGGAGTTCTGTATTCATTGTATCTCTTTCTATTTTCTTACTCTCTATCTTGATTCTGAAATTATTAGAAAAAGGAAACGAACTGGTTCATTTCCATATTTCATTAAAAGAGTTAGAACAACAAAAACAAGTACAAGATACACTTTTTAAAATTACCCATGAAATTAAAAATCCCATTGCAGTATGTAAAGGATACTTAGATATGTTTGATCCCAATAATCCGGAACATAGTCAGAAGTATATTCCTATTATCAAAGAAGAAATAGAAAGAACTTTAGTATTAATTCAAGACTTTTTAGCAACCAGTCATGTTAAGATTGAAAAAGAAGAAATGGATATGAATTTATTACTAGAGGAAGTAATTCATAATTTTAAACCAATCTTAAAACAGAATCACATTACATTAGATGTTTCTTTAGAAGAGGAAGAATATTATATGATGGGAGATTATTATCGTTTAAATCAAGTACTAATCAATGTTTTAAAAAATGCGGTAGAAGCAATTGAACAAGATGGAATTTTAGAGATTTCTACAAAAGTACATCAAAATCAAATTACGATTTATATTAAAGATAATGGAGTAGGTATTCCAGAAGAAAATTTAGAAAAAATGAAAGAGCCATTCTTTACTACCAAAGAACATGGAACAGGATTAGGAGTTGGATTATCTATAGAAATTGTAAAGAAACATGATGGAACAATGCAGTATCATTCTCAAGTAGGAAAAGGAACTACTGTAGAGATGACATTTCCGTTAATTCCTATGTCAAATACTTAGAAATAAAATTTACAGAAAGCAGGTTTTCCTGTATAATATGTTTAGGTGAGACTATGAAAGAGAGATTAAACATCATGGTAGTTTCTGGTACTCTTTATGAGAGAGGAGTACAAATGGGAAAGGCTTTTCGTACTACCATTCAAGAAGAAATGGAAGCAGTGAAAGAACTGTGGAAAGATCCTGACATTCAAGATCGATTCTTAATTGTAAAACAGAAATTAGAAGATCATTATGCTGATATTTTAGAAGAAGTTTATGGAAGAGCAGATGGGGCAGAAGTCAAAAGAGAGGATTACTTATTATATTTGTGTCCAGAGATCTATACTTATCATGAATCTTGTACTGATATTATTGTAAAAAATGGAAAGAAAGAAATCATTGGAGGTCACAATGAAGATGGAGATTATTCTCTAGAAAATACGGCTTTAGTAAAATATCAGACAGAGTATGGGTATTTATGTGACTTTTTTACAACCAAAACATTAGCTGGTGGTAATTTCTGTTGGAATAGTCATGGAATGATTTTTACAGGAAATTCTATATATGTAAAAAATATGAATCATATTGGAATTCCTACTTGGTTTATTTTAAGAAGAGTTGTAGATGCTAGAAGTATTGAAGAAGTATTAGCGTTATTTGATCATAAAGATGCTGCAAGTGGATTTAATCTCAACGTAACAGACACCAATGCCAAGCGCTCAGTATCGATTGAATTCCGCTTAGATATTCGTTCTGTCATTGAAATTAACGACAAATTTGCCCACTCCAACCACTTTATCACTCATGTTGGGTTACCTCTTGCCAAAAGAGGTTCTAATTCCAAATTTCGCTTAGAAAAATCATTAGAATTTCTCAATAAATATTCTCTAAGTTATCGTAGAGTAGATGAAAAAGATATTTTAAATATCCTTCAGTATCGAGGAAAAACACCAAAAACATCAATTCTTGATACCAAATATCCACAAATAACAGCAGCTACGTTTTTATATAATAGTAAAAGACAACTTGTGATTTATTGTTATTTAGATCATTATAAATATCGGATCGCATATGATATGAGTAATTTATTTTCAGAGGAATGTGAAAGTAGTATGGAGTTATTTTCTATTTAAGCAACAGTAGTTGCTTTTTTTTAGGGCTGTGGTAAAATATAGACTTTGTGTAAAGAAAAGGGGGGAGAAGAATGAAAGTTATTTTTTTAGATTTTGATGGTGTCATGAATTCTTATCACAGTGAATTGATAGATCCAGAATGTGTAGGAGTTCTTTCTGCCATAATAGAAGAAACTGGTGCGAAAGTAGTTGCCACCTCAGCAAGTCGTTATGATTACTTAGAAGGAAAAGTAACGTACTTAGAAAGTGAGTTCTATCGCGATTATATCAGACCACTACAGTCGTATGGAATCAAGATCGATGGAATATTACCATGTATTGGAAAAAATAAAGAAGTAGAAATACAAACTTATTTAAACGAACACCCGGATATCACAGAATATGTCATTCTCGATGATGATTATTTCTACTTTTCTCTACTAGGACATGAAATCTATATTGATTTTGAAAGTGGACTTTCTGTTTTTGATTTTCAAACTGCAGTGGATATTTTAAATGGAAAGTTATTCTATTATGATCAAAATAAGATAGAAACAGATATAGAAAAAAGAATGCAGTTACGTAAATATTTCAAATAAAAAGAACTTATGATTGTTTCATAGGTTCTTTATTGTTTCTTTTAATATCCATAATGACTGGTAAAATAATTGGCTTTCTTCCTGTCATCTCATAGGCATATTCACTTAATCGAGAAATAATTTCTCCTTTAATTTCAGAATAATTCACATGATTTTTACACTTACTTAAAATCGCACCACGCGCTATTTCTTCTAATTTTTTTAACAGTTCCATATTCTCATTGACAAGAACAAATCCACGTGTTGTAATATTGACTTTTCCAAGTAATTGATGGTGATTTGAATCAATATTGGCAATCACAACTACAATTCCATCATTGGCCATAATCTTACGATCCTTAATGACAGCATTTCCAACATCTCCAATACGATTTCCATCAATATAAACATCTCCTGCCTGAACTGTTCCAGAACGATAGATCTTTCCTTTATACATAGAAAGAACATCTCCATTTCCACAGACAAAAGTATTTTCTCTTGGAATTCCACATAATACCCCAGTATCCGCATGACGCTTCAACATACGATAATCCCCATGGAATGGCATAAAATATTTTGGTTTTATCAAACGTAACATTAATTTTTGTTCTTCTTGACTGGCATGTCCTGAAGTATGCACTGTACTAAGAGAAGTGTTTGTAAATACTTCAACGCCTTTTAAGTAAAGTTTATTAATTGTACGGGCAATACTTAAAGCATTTCCTGGAATTGGACTTGATGAGAATACGACCGTATCATTTGGTTTTAATTTAATTTGACGGTGTGTTCCATTGGCAATACGAGATAGTGCTGCTAATGGTTCTCCTTGTGATCCAGTACAAAGTAAACATACTTTTTGATCTGGCATACGATTTGCTTCCTCAGCGGTAATAAAAATATCTTTATTCGTAATATATCCACCTTGAATAGAAATCTCTATATTCGTTTCCATACTACGTCCAAACGTAACAATCTTTCTACCATTTCTCTGACAAGTATCGACAATATGTTTTAAACGATAGATATTACTTGCAAACGTTGCGATAATAATTCTTCCTTTGTGTTTATATCTTGTAAAGATTTCACTTAAGGCATTATCCACTGTCGATTCACTGGCACTCATTCCTTCATTTAAAGCATTGGTAGAATCACTCATCAATAGCGTAACTCCTTTTTCTCCAATTCGTGCCATTTTATGTAAATTTGCCATAGGTCCAATTGGAGTTAAATCAAATTTAAAATCTCCTGTTGTAACAATTGTCCCATTTGGTGTTGTGATACAAATACCGTGTGAATCAGGAATCGAGTGAGTTGTTCTAAAAAACTCAACGGTAAAGTGTTTAAATTTTACTTTTGTATCTTCTGTATAAGTATAAAGTGTTTTATAAGTCATATTTCTTTCTTGTAATTTCTTTTGAATCAAACCAATTGCTTGATTTGGTGCATAAATCGCAGGAATATTCACTGTTTGTAATAAAAATGGTATTCCTCCGATATGATCTTCATGCCCGTGCGTAATAAATAAAGCTTTAATTTTCTTTTCGTTTTTCTTCAAAAATGTAAAGTCCGGAATGACATAATCAATTCCCATCAATTCTCCACCTGGGAAAGTAATACCGGCATCGGTAATAATGAGTTCGTCTTTATGCATAAAACAATACATATTCTTTCCGACTTCACCTAATCCTCCAAGAGCAAAGATTTTTGTATCTTCTCCCTTTATATCATTTTTTAAAAATTTCATAAGACTCCTTTCTTTTTAGATTCCCGACACATAAAATATAAAATTTTTTTCTTCACACGTTTCAAATTTAACTATATCATTATAAACTTTTTTTTTGATTTTGTCTAGTCCGTGTGTTATGATGTGGGTGGTGATGTTTATGAATCTCGATGTATTAAGAAGAGAATTAACGTATGCGATTGAAGATGAACTAAAGGAAAATCAGATACAATCTTACCCAGAAATGGAACAAGATATTGAAGATTTGATTTCCTTTTTCTTAA
>CALVJU010000107.1 GCA_944332375.1 uncultured Bacilli bacterium | reverse complement strand
GAGTTATTATGACAGTGCAAATGGGGAAGGAATTAGCAATCTCCTATATTCGTTCTTTACAAGAACAGGGCTATAGTAATGAGGAGATTATTTGTCATTTGGTTTCTGAATATGCTGGAGAACCATGTGACCGTGAAGAAGCGGAGTTTATTTTAAGAAGATTAGTTTCGTGGGGATTTCAAATAGATGAGATTGCGGTTTATCTTGCAACAGTTGCACAATTAAAAAATCAGGTGGACCAAGATTACTATCCAACAGCTTTGGATCATGCATTAAGGCGTATTTCGATTTTAGGAGGTATTTGTGGCGCAATGACGTTTGCGATGGTAGGTGCTTTTCCAGAGAGTGTCCTTCCAATTGTCATGTTTGTTCCAGTTGGATCGATTGGTGTTGCTGTTGCTACACAAGCCGGAAGAAGCAGAGGAAAGCAAAAAGCAAAGACGATTAGAAATTCGCTCAGAGATAATCAAAGAGATATGGAAAATCGTGCAAATTCACGAAAATTCAGGTAAATTATTACCTGTGATGGAAAGAAGGAGGATGACTGTATTCTCCTTTTTGTTTAGAAATAGACTTTACCTCTGTAATCTGTTAAAATGAAGAAGGTGAGACATATGGTAAAGATACTAATTGTAGAAGATGATTTAGGAATGAGAAATAGTCTTCGTACTTTGTTAGAAGAACATGGCTATCAAGTATTTGTAATAGAACAATTTGAGAATTTATTTCAAACTTGGAAAGAAAAATATCACGAAGTAGATCTCATTTTATTGGATATTCAAATTCCCCATATTAACGGGGAACTATTATTAAAAGAAATAAGAAAAGAAAGTTCTGTTCCCATTATCATGGTAACGAGTCGAAATAGTGAATTAGATGAAGTGTTATCGATGAGTTATGGAGCCGATGATTATATAACAAAACCATATAATCCAAGTATTTTACTGTTACATATCGATGCAGTATTACGAAGAGGAAAACAAGAAACACAGACAATCACCTATCAAGACATCACGTTAAATATTGGAAAGTGCCAATTAGAAAGAAAAGATAAAATCATTCCACTTTCTAAAAATGAAATGCAGATTCTTCACTATTTGATGAAACATCAAGGACGAATTGTCTCAAGAGAAGAAATGATGAAATATTTATGGGATAGTGAGGAATTTATCGATGATAATACTTTGACCGTCAATATGAGTCGAATTCGTAAGAAATTAAAAGAAGTGGGATTAGAACACGCAATTGAAACCAAGAAAGGACTTGGCTATCTTTTCTTATGAGATGGATAGATTATATCAAAGATCGTTTCTTTTATCTGATCAGTGTTTTACTTTTCTTTCTCTTTTCTTTGTGGTTATTTCTTCTTTTTCAAGTACCATTTTTATGTCAATTTTTATTTTTCTTTTTCGCAGTCATTCTCTTTTTATTTTGGTCCTTGTATGATTATTTCAGAAAGAAACAATTTTACGATGACTTGATGAGTAAATTAGAAAAACTGCCGGATAAATATTTATTGATCGAACTGTTAAACCAACCAAACTTTTTGGAAGGAAAAATTTTATATCAAGTATTATCAGAATCTGATAAAGATATGAATGAACATATCAAAATCACAGAAAGAAGATTGAAGAATTTCAAAGAATACTTAGAATTGTGGGTCCATGAAATCAAAACACCCCTTGCTAGAAGTTTTCTCTTATTAGGAAAAAAACAAACAGAATTAGAACAAGCTCTCACAGAAATAGAAAATCAAGTCGATCAAGTATTATATTACGCTCGTTCTGAAACAGCTGAAAAAGATTATTATATTCATAAAACATCTCTAAAAACAGTTGTCAATCATGTTATTAAGAAAAATCGGGACACCTTTCTTTCCGACAAAATACAATTGGAGCTTAAAAATTTAGATAGAACTGTAGAAACAGATGCGAAGTGGTTGGAATTTATTTGTAATCAAATCTTACAAAATAGTTTTAAATATCGAAAAGAGAAAGACGCAAAAATTACAATACAAGCAATTGATACAAAAGATACAGTTCATTTTATGATCACAGACAATGGAATTGGAATTCCAAAAGGAGAACTCTCTCGGGTATTTGAAAAAAGCTTTACTGGAACCAATGGAAGATTAGGAAAATCTTCAACCGGTATGGGATTATATATTTGTAAAAACTTATGTGATAAATTAGGCCATACCATTACCATTGATTCTGTTTCTGGTTCTTATACCACAGTCACCATCTCTTTTGGTAAAAATCATTTTTACGATGTTATTGATGAGTAGGGTAGGAATACTACCTTTTTTCTTCTTACAAAATTGTAAGATTAAGTTAGAGGAATGAATGGTAAAATAAAAGAAAAGCAATTATACTGAAAGAGGAAAGGGTGATTTTATGGAACCAGTTTTAAAAATTGAACACATTGAAAAATATTATGGAAATAGAGGAAGCTTAACCAAAGCAGTAGATGATATTTCCTTTGACGTAGAAAAACAAGAATTTGTCGCAATTATGGGAGCCAGTGGAAGTGGTAAAACAACACTTTTAAACTGTATTTCTACCATTGATCGTGTTACCAGTGGTCATATTTATATGAATGGAAAAGAGATCACAAAATTAAAAGGAAATGCTTTAAATCGTTTCCGTCGCGAAGAACTCGGTTTTATCTTTCAGGATTTTAATTTGCTAGATACTTTAACCGCTTATGAAAACATCGCACTTGCACTCACTATTCAAGGAAAAAAAGCAAAAGACATCGAAAAACAAGTAAAAGGAATCGCAAAGAAATTAAATATTACAGATGTTTTAAAGAAATATCCGTATCAGATGAGTGGTGGACAAAAACAGAGAGTTGCTTCTGCAAGAGCAATGATTACCAATCCCACCCTTGTTCTTGCCGATGAACCAACCGGAGCTTTGGATAGTAAATCCGCACGTATGTTACTAGAAAACTTCGAATACTTGAATGAATCTTTTCAAGCAACGATCTTAATGGTAACCCACGATGCCTTTACAGCGAGTTATGCATCCCGTGTCATCTTTATCAAAGATGGAAAAATCTTCCATGAATTAAAAAGAGGAGAAGACTCTCGCAAAGAATTCTTTGATAAAATCATAGATGTTGTGACCCTCCTAGGAGGTGACTTGAACGATGTTATTTAAACTATCGTTAAAAAACTTAAAGAAAAGTATCAAAGACTACGCAATTTACTTCTTTACATTAATTTTAGGTGTCTCTATTTTCTATATCTTTAATTCTATGGAGACACAAACCGTTTTCTTAAACGTCACTTCTAGTACCAGAGAAATCATTCAAATGATGATTACAATGCTCTCTGGTGTCAGTGTCTTTGTCTCATTTATTTTAGGATTTTTGATTATATATGCGAATCAATTTCTGATGAAGAGAAGAAAAAAAGAATTCGCCATCTATATGACACTGGGAATGAGCAAACAAAAAATATCCCAAGTATTATTGATCGAAACCTTGTTTATTGAAACAATTTCATTGGCAGTAGGACTATTTCTAGGAGTTGGATTATCTCAGTTGATGAGCGTCTTTGTCGCCAATTTATTTGAAGCAGACTTAACAGAATTCACTTTTATCTTCTCCAAGGAAGCTATGATCAAAACCCTGATCTACTTTGGGATTATGTATTTATTAGTGATGATATTTAATACCATCTCTGTAGGACGTTGTAAATTGATTGATCTCTTACAAGCAAATAAAAAGACAGAAAAAATCAAATTAAAAAATCCAGTACTCTGCGTTCTTCTCTTTCTTGCTTCTTGTATCAGTCTTGGATATTGTTATTATCAAGTTACTGCTGGAGCAATGAATTTAACCGTAAATGATATTGGAAAATTGATGTTGATTGGCGCTATTTCTACCTTTACTTTATTCTGGTCTTTATCAGGAATGTTATTAAAATTATTTCAATCAATCAAACCACTATATTATAGAAACTTAAATATGTTTGTCTTAAGACAATTAGCTAGCAAAGTCAATACTACAGTTTTTTCTATGACAGTCATTTCTTTGATGTTATTTTTAACCATTGGTATTTTATCCAGTGCGTTATCTTTGAAAAACTCGATGACAGCAAACTTAAAAGAACTTGCTCCAATTGATTTTCAAGCCTATAAAGAGTGGAACTTGTATGATATTCCAGCAGAACAACAACAATATGTCTATACCGAAGAAGAGAAACAAGACTCTCTGATTCCAATTCAAGAAACACTTGCCAAGTTAAATATTCCAGAATCTTATTTCAAAGACGTTGTCGTTTCTCACTACTATGGAAGTAATGAAGTTACTTATGAAACAACACTTGGTACCAAAAGAGATTATGTTTCTCAGTCTTTTCCAGCCATTCATTGGGACTATCAAGAATTATTGATGCCAATCAGTGAATATAATGCACTGGCAAAACTATTAGGTAGTCCTACTTATGAATTAAAAGATGATGAGTATATTGTGATCGCAGACTTTGATCAGATGGTAACGATACGTGATGAGATCTTAAAAGACAAACCGGATCTTACATTGAAAGGAAACACATATCATTCGAAATACGATCACGTGGTAGAAGGATTCACAGAGATGAGTTCCAACCATATTAATACCGGAATTTATCTAGTACCCGATGATGCGGTAGATGATTCCATGTTAGTGGAAGAAATCTTCTCCGCTAATTATAATGCCGACACAGAAGAGGGCAAGTATGAGATTGAAACAGCCATTCAAGAGCCATCTGAAACAGCTTATGCCGAAGGAATGACAACGTTAAGTGCGACAAGTAAAATAGCAATCTATGAAGCAAGTGTTGGTCTTGGCGCCATGGTTACCTTTATTGGCTTATATTTAGGAATGATCTTCTTGATATCGAGTGCTGCAATCCTCGCTTTGAAGGAATTATCAGAAAGTTCTGATAACAAAGATCGTTATGCGATACTAAGAAGAATTGGTACCGATGAAGCGATGATTAAAAAAGCATTATTCTTACAAATCGCATGTTTCTTCTTACTACCACTCTTAGTCGCAAGTATTCATTCCATCTTTGGTATTCGCTTCGCAAGTATTGTTCTTTCAACATTCGGAGATGAACAATTATTACCATCGATTATTATGACAGCTTTATTTTTAATCGCAATTTATGGAGGATACTTTATTCTTACATATTTCTGCAGTAAAAGTATGATAAAAGAGAAGTAGGTGAACACTATGACCGGTTATTTAGAAGCCATGAAAACAGCACTTTTATTCTTCCCACTGATCGCATTCTTATTTACAACCCCTTATATGATCAGTCAGTACCATAAGTATGGAGCAATCCATGCTTTTCGTACGTTGATTATCTATTCTTTTATTCTCTATATATTAACAGCTTATTTCTTAGTCATTCTACCACTTCCAAGTATTGAAGAAGTATCTCACATGACTACACCACAAGTCCAACTTGTCCCATTTTCTTTTCTCACAGATTTTATTACCCATACTTCTTTTCGTATTACAGATCCAAGTACTTACTGGAAAGCATTTACAGAACCATATTTTTATCAAGTCCTATACAATCTCTTACTAACCGTTCCCTTTGGTATTTATTTACGCTATTACTTTCAATGTAGCTTGAAAAAAACAGTGTTTTATACTTTTCTTTTGACTTTGTTCTTTGAACTAACACAACTTACAGGTTTATATGGGATTTATCCACGAGGATATCGCTTATTTGATGTCGATGATCTCATCTTGAATACATTGGGAGGACTCATTGGATATGGAATTGCCGGATTTTTTCAGAAAATTATCCCGAGTAGAGAAGAAATTGATCAAGCATCTTATCATCAAGGTTTACACGTCTCTCCACTACGTAGAATGGTCACCATTTGTTTTGATTTTATGCTTTATTTATTCTTTGTCATTGGATATGCGATCATAGGATATTCGAACTATTCTTTTCTTCTGATGTTTCTTCTATATTACTTTTTTATTCCTCTATGCTTAAATGGGCAAACGATTGGAGAACGGTTCTTTCACTTACAAATTATTTCTAGCAAAACAGAAGAAGTCTCTAAAAAAGCGTGGATTTTAAGAAGAATTACATTTTACTTGTTCTATTTCTTTGTTCCTGTTGCGTTCTTATTTCTCTATGTCTTTCTCTGTAATTTCTTGAATCTAGGAACAATCGTCCGTCTTGCACTTGGCTTATGTTGGTTCTTTAGCTTTGCGATTTTTTACTTTTATTCCTTAATTCGCTTTTTATTCACAAAAAAACCATTGTTATATGAAACATTAAGTCATAGTCAATATCAGAGTACCATTCAAGTAGAAGAAGAAAAGTAGACTCGTCGTCTACTTTTTGTCATAAGAATTTTTTTAACGCTTCTATATTTTCTTGTTGAAACTGATAAAAATCCTTTGCTAGTTTTAAATTGTCTTTCTCTACGTTGTCTTGGTAGCGTTCTATTTTCTTTTCCATATCAATGCTTCCCATACTGATTCCACGAATTAATAAATCCGCAATATTAGAATCACTATTATCATGAATCACTTCTTTTTTGATTCCCATTTTTGCGCCCATTTTGGCCATCATACCTTCTTCGAGCCCATCTTGTTTTAATTTACTTAATCTTTTCTTTGTATCCTTTGTATATCGCTCATACCCTTTTAAAATATCTTCACATACTTTATTGATTTTATTACCTTTTTCTTTTAAATATTTTAATAAATTTTCTATTGTATAAACTGCCATAGAAGCATCTTTGTAAATATACTGTAATAGTTCTATATTTTCATTCATTACTATCATCCTTTCTTGGAATAGTATGGAGTAAATTTAGAAAAATATGCAGAGAAAAAAATAGACTTTTACAATCTATTTTTATCTATACGTTTAACGTGGACCATTTCCGCATCCACAGGCACGAGCACCAATTACGATGACAAGCAAAATAAATAATACGAGTATAATTGCAGCACCATATCCGGTACCATAACCGCCACCGTATCCTCCACCATAAGGAGCACCACAGCCATAACCTTGATAACCGCCATAGTAGTACATATTTCATACCTCCTTTACTATATTTTACTCACTATAGGTCATTTTGTTTATGATTAATACCTAATTTTTAGGAAAATCTACAAAAATATGGTAAAATGTTAAAAGGATAGAGGTGATGGATTTGCGTTTAAAAAGATTTATCGGCGATATGGATAAGCCACTTTTATTTGCGACTATTTTTCTTTTTATCTTCGGGCTTTTAAATATCGTAACCGCCTCTAGTAGTGAAGCAGTGACTTCCGCTGTTCCACTTTATTATTACTTCTATCGTCATTTAGCAATGTTAGCAGTGGGATTGTTTCTCACCATTGTTGTTTTAAATATTCGTACCAAAAAATATAAACCACTCGCATTGATTGGATATGTTGTAGTGATTATGTTACTAGGATATTTAAGTTTATATGGAACAGATCACCGTGGTAGTCGTAACTGGATTGACTTAGGATTTACTCAGATTCAACCAAGTTAATTCGCAAAACCAATTTTAATCGTGACGATGGCTTTATTATTTGAGAAATTTTACTATCCACTCCACGATAAGAAAAAAAATCATTGGAATATGATTGCTGTGATCATCGTAGTAGGAATTATTATCCCATTCATCGTATTTACGCAAAAAGATTTGGGAACAACCTTCATTCTTTTGTCTATTTTTGGGGTGATGTTCTTATTTGGACCGATCTTAAAAAAAGAGAAATTGATTTCGATTGGTGGAGTCCTGTTACTTGCTATCACGGCACTCGTCGGAAAGTACATGATCACGGGAGAAATTCTATCTGATGCGCAAAAAAGTAGATTTGATTACTTTAATCCCTGTAGTAAATATGAGACAGGTGGATATCAAATCTGTAATGGATTTATCGCCATTAACGATGGTGGTTTAATGGGAGTAGGGGCAGGAAAAAGTAAACAGAAATACTCATATATTCCAGAACCACATACAGATAGTGTCTTTGCGATTATTGCCGAAGAAGAAGGATTCTTAAAATGTAGTGTGATTTTCTTATTATATATCGTTGTCTTATATCGTATCTTAAATCTTGCGAGTAAAGCTTCTACCTTAAGAGGAAGATACATCTGTTTAGGAGTTGCAGTCTATATCTTTATGCATATATTCCTAAACTTAGGTGGCTTATTTGGTCTCATTCCATTAACCGGAGTACCATTACCATTCTTATCTTATGGAGGATCTTTTACCATTTCTTTAATGGTTTCTCTTGCCATGGTACAAAGAATTAGTGTTGAGACAAAGAGAGAAAAAATAAGAATTCCAACTTTAAAATAGAAAAAATGATTGTTGAGCTGGAGAAAAAGTAGTATACTTGTAGTAGGAGAGGTGGACAATTTCGGCACGTCCACACACCCTTTGGGTCAAAAGAGATGAGGGAGAATGTGCCGCCCTCCTCCTAAACAATAATTTGTGAGAAAAATGTATGCTGA
>CALVJU010000106.1 GCA_944332375.1 uncultured Bacilli bacterium | reverse complement strand
ACCATAAATCGCAAGGCAATATCAAAATCAGTAGTACATAGAGTTGAAGAACTTATGCAGGAGCAAAAAAATAATGACTATAATGAAACTTCTGTGAAAAAAATGTAAATGTATTAAATAATTAATTCTAAATAATTAATACCCAAAAATGGATTATAATGTATGTAGCGATTGATTCATACATCAATTGCCTTTGGTAAAAAGTTATAGATAACTTTCTCAACGTCACCAGATTGATACCAAACTCGAACTTTTAGGTTTCGGGTTTTATTGTGACTAAAACTATGGTAGAATGTTTATAAAAACTAGTTGATTTATTTTAATTTTGAAAATACATTTGTATTATGCCATAATCATTATATGAGTGAAATTGATTGAATCAATTTGCCTTTTTATAAAAATTGAATAGAAGTTTTAAACGATAGAAAAATTGTTTCAAAATAAAAAATGTATGCTATAATATTTAGTACAAATTCATTAGTATTTTATCTTTGAATATGATATGATAAATATGATAATAGGAGGTGTGATCATGGAAAAAGCTACTGTTTTTGATTATGCAAAATGGTTTTTAGAAAATAATTTAGATACACCAAGAAATACATTTAAAGGGAATATGAAATTACAAAAATTATTATTTTTTGCGCAACTTATAAGTTTAGCGAAAAATAACAAGTTATTATTTGAAGATGAGTTTTGTGCTTTTCAAAATGGAATGGTAATGGAAAATATAAGACTTGAATATAAGAACAATCTAGAAAACCTTTTAAATTATAATAGAAGAGAGCTATCAAACGAAGATGTTGAGATTTTAGAATTGACGAAAAACATATATGGATCTGAAGATGCAGACACATTATCGAATATGACACACCAATTTGAATATTGGAAAAAATATTTAAATTTATCCAATAATGAATTTGACTATAAAGATAAAAAGAAATCAAAGGTTCCCAATGAGGAATTACAAAAGGAACTTGATAATATTAGGGATGTTTTAGATGCTTATGAAATTATGAATTCAGATGAATTTAAATCTATGGAAGAATTAGATTATTAATGATCGAAGTTGGAATGTTTTTATATTTTATACCACCTTATTTTGCAAGTGGCTTAAAGAATGTAGAATATAAAAAAAGATTAATGCTTGTTATAGATAAAAACGAACAAGACAATACAGTATCATTGGTTAATATTTCAAAAGTAGATGGCAAACCTAATTGTTTTACATATCCGTTTAATGTGTTAATTAGAAAATTCAATCCTCCATTGCCTAGATTATCATTTGCAAAAATAAATGATAATTATGTAATAGAAAATTTTAACGGGTTAGAAAAATTTTTGTATAAAAATGGTCAAAAGATAGATGATGTAGAATATATTAATATAATGAATAGATATAACAAATATATTAAAAATAACAAGATTGAGTTAATTTCATTTACTCAAAATGAATTTTTAGAAACGAATCATTACTAAAGTTTTAATCTTTCAAAAAAGCACAATAAAAGAAGCATGGTTGATTTGCTTCTTTTCGTATAACAATTATATGGTACTTTGATCGTTTTTTGTCATTGTTTTTTTCCTTTTAA
This sequence comes from uncultured Bacilli bacterium, assembly GCA_944332375.1. GTDB lineage: Bacteria > Bacillota_I > Bacilli_A > RF39 > UBA660 > UMGS2016. The sequence goes on along the minus strand of CALVJU010000106.1, from coordinate 10,064 downwards.
TAATTTCTTTTGACCTTTTGTTGACTTCTTATCCAAACTAAATAATTCTGAATAAAGAAACATTTTTCTAAACAGTTTATCATCTTGCTTACATCTATCTTCTATTCTTTGTATTATTCCTTCTGATAAGAAACTTTTAGGAACAGGTACTATATACCCACAGTGTGGACATAATTGATAATATCTATGTACATGATCATCTGGATGAACAAAAATCTCTTCTTCTTTTATAAAGAAATTTTGGCCACATGGTTCTGTATTTTCAGGCCTACTTAATCTTGTTTCACTCATCGGGTCAAGACATTCTTCTTCGTCTTTACAAGTTATTTCTAAATTCCATGGTAATTCGTCATGATATTGTAAATAAATTTGTTGCTTTTCATCTTCAGTAAAAATTGATCCGTTATCATAACGTGGTGCAGAACATATTGTTGAGATAAATGAATTGTTTTTCGTTCCTTTATCTTTCTTATCTCTAGATGGTTTTCTCTCATCGTCATTTACCACAATAGAACTGGCATCATGTAAATTGAATTCTATGCCACTAGTGTAAGCTTTGCCATTATTTTTATATTTATAAATTCTACAATATTCGTCAAGAACAGATAACTTCTTTTTTTTATTCTTTAAATCACCAGATTGATCCTGGATATATCTTGAAACATTTTTAAATATTTCCCATATATTTAATTTCAATTGAAACATTTCATGTTTATCAGCATTCGCTTTTTCTAATAATTTTAATCCTTTTCTCACTTCATCTAAATAATCTTTATGATCTCTTTTACTTTCTATCATTTGATAGAGTGAACTTTTTTCCATTGGTTTGTCGGATAATAAAAATTCTTCAAATAATGGAGCTATATTATTTAACTGATATGTATTTAAGTAAATTAGTGGCTGTTTCAGTAACCTAACAATATCATTATGTTCATTTGAATATTCATCTACTAGTGAATATTCATCTACTAGTTTCTTAAACTCTTCTTCACTTTGTCCATACATATATGGTGCTAATATAAAATAAGCATTCTCATATAAATATTTATATCTCCTTACTAATTCTTGTTTTGTTTGTTCTAATGTCATTTCAAAAACCTCCCTTTACATTAGAAATGATAACATAAATTATTTTTTTTTTTTCAAATATTTTGAAATTAATAATTCCAAATGTTAGTGTATCAATGCGCTAAAAAATATGTTAAAATAAACCATAAGGGAGGTCTTATAATCATGGGAGTGAATAAGATGATTGCACGAGCTATGTCTAAATCTGGTGGCAGAGTGAAAATGATTCCAAGTAATGATAAATACCTTTTTTCTGAATGGGAAAAATGGTTATCCTACGAGCCTGAATTTAAAAAACAGCGAATGGAATATTTAAGTTCCAAAAAAGCAACAGAATGTTCTTTCGAAGAACAAAAAGAAATTTGTAGATATCATTGAAATCAATATATTGCTAGATTATTTCAATTATATGGTACCAGTATGTGTTCTGAAGAAGACTATATGAATGTCTATGATTTTATGTGTAAAGAATCAATTGGAGAACTTATGAAAAGTAAATTAACTTCTGAAGAATTACAGTATGCAAGACAAGAAATTACTAGATTGTGTCAAGCTTCAAAAGAACAGTTAAGTGCTATTGTAAGAGAAGGGCAAACACCGGAAACATATGAACAGTTATCGATGGTTGATGCCTATATCTTACATAGGTTATCACAGATTGATTTTAGTAGAAATCTTGTCGATTTAGATAAACCATTGGATACACAAGTGAAAGAAAATGAAATCATGAGACAAAAAAGTTTATATTATGCGACATATCCACATAAAAAGAAGTAAATTTATAGAAAATAGGTGATAGTAAATGAATCAGTATGTAAAAGTGATGTATGGTACTACTTCTGGGGCAAATAGCAGTCTTCAATATAAAATAAATGAAGTAAATGTCAGTAATCATTGGAATCCGACTGCTCAACATGGTAAAGATTTTGGTGGTTTTAACTATACAACAGAAGATTGTATACTAAGATGGTTACATCGTGGTGATACCATTTATGATGTTGAGATACCAGAAGATGCAGAAGTTGTAAAATTAGATGGGGCAACAACAGTATATAGAGCAAATAAAATCATTATAAAAAATCCGAGAAAAGTAGATGATGAGTTAGCGCTTCATTTTTATCAAATATCTCATATACCTGAAAAATCTTATTATAAAGCTTTAGGTGTTGTCAGTATTATGAATTATAGAAAGACAGCTTATCAGATCATAAAAGATAAAGTAAACAAAGATAATATTGATGAAGTGTTAGAAGAATGGAATGATTTTATTTCTCATGGTAATAAAGGTGATCGAAAAGATGTAAATGATCTAGTGAAAGAAGTGGATGCTTATTTACATCAGATACAATCTAATTCTTGATCAATAAAACAATAGAAGTATTATCATCTTAGATTTATAAATGAATGAAAAACAGAGACGGGGGAATGACATGATGGAAAAAGGGAAGTTAATTGTGATTGAAGGAGCATGTGCTGGAATAGGGAAAACAACTCAGTATAAATTGTTGTGTGATCATCTTAAAAAAGATGGACAAGTAATTACTTATCATCACTTTCCATCTTATGGAACTTATCAAGGAGCTCCAGTAGAAGAATACTTGAAAGGAAGACTGGGACAACTAGATGAATTGTCTCCTTACTTTATCAATAGCTTGTATGCAGTTGATAGGGGAGTTACTTGGTATACAGAATTAAAACAATTATATGAACAAGGAGCTGTGATATTACTTGATCGATATACAACATCTAGTTTGATTTATCAATCTGCTTTGATTGAAGATATAGAAGAAAAGAAACAGTTTGTTGATTACGTCATTGATTTTGAATATGGAAAACTTGGGATCAAAGAACCAGATCAAGTTCTATTTTTACATGCTCCATTTGATTTGGTTTCAGAAATGAGAAATATGAGGAAACAAAATGAAGGAATTACTCATGATATTCATGAAAGTAATTTAGAATTTATGAGGAACGTTTATGAAAGTGCGATGTTTATTGCAGATTATCTTTCCTGGGATCAAATTCAATGTAATTATGGAAATAAGATGAGGGAGATTGAAGATATACATGAAGAAGTATATCAGTTGGTAAAGAAAAGAAAATCAATGTAAAATCATTTTCTGATATCTTTTTGTCTATCGTACAATTGTAAAGTTTGATGATTTGATTGGTACCAAATAGATTTGGTATGATTTTGAAAAAAGAAATAAAATGTGCTCATGTTGTAGCATATTTTTTCTTGGTGTGTTATACTTATTTTAGTGATTCCAGAAGAATGGGGGATTAGCTCAGTTGGTTAGAGCGCTTGCTTGACGTGCAAGAGGTCATAGGTTCGAGTCCTATATCTCTCACCATTTTATAGATGTTAATAACAATATGATTTTGTTCATATTGTTATTTTATATCGGAAAAGGGGATGAAACATGATGTACGTTTTATCACAATTGTTAGAATTACTTGCTCTAGGTACGACTTTACTTTCCTATCATTTAAAAACAAAACAGAAAATATTTCAGGGAATGTGTATTGCGAATATTTTAGATATTACGCATTATCTTTTCTTAGGAGCATATAGTGGTTGTCTTACAAAAGCAGTCGCTTTCATTAGAAATTTATTTATCGTTTTTAAAGAAAGACATTCTAAGCTTAATCATGTTTTTTTCTTATTTCTTTTTCTCATTTGTTATGTTGTACTTTGTATATTTACTTATCAAAATTATTTTTCTTTGTTGCCATTCCTTGCAGCGATGATCTACATGATTGTTGTATGGAATGGAAATGAATTACAGGTAAAAAGAGTTGCTTTTTTCTGTTATTTTTTATGGCTGATATACAATATTTCAGTTTATTCTATTGTAGGGGTTCTATCAAATATCATCTCTCTTATTTCTACTTATATTGCTTGGAAAAACTGGGAGAAAAAGGAGCAAAGCCCTGTTGACTTTATGCATACCAAGTGATAATATAGTTCTCATGAATTGGAGAGATTACAATGAATAAATCAAATACAAAATTATATCAAATTTTAACCAAAGACTTGAGGGGTATGACTCCAGAGAGTGATATTCATCATTATGAAGTAAAAGATCATGAGATTGTAATAAAAAAATATGATGGGACAGAAACATCGATTCCCTTTACAAAAGAAGAGGAAGATAAAATCTTAGATCTTATGCATAATCAAGCAGTGTATAGAACTAAGGCATTTGATAGAAATTTTCCTCGAAATGTTGTAACAATCTGTTTAGAGGATTTCTTTTGTACCTATTTTTCTGTGATAGATTTCAAACTACTTACTGATGCAATGGCGAACATTTCTAGTGGTAGTGTCCCTTGGGAATTGATCAGTTTTCTTTATGCGCTTGTTTTCGTTTTAGCTACACTCTTCACATTCAGAGCATATTATGAAACAGTCAAATTAATTCAACAACATCACCAAGTGAAGAAAGAAAAATTTTATTTAGACCATTATGATTTGATGAATCAAGCTGATCTTCGTGAAGAGGGTATTGGAGAAGAACAGTTGAATATGAATACTTTACATCACTTTTCTTTAAGTGAATTAAAAATGATGAGAAATTATTTAGATACCTCTCTTGTTGTCGATTCTGATTTTGAAGAAGAACCATCTAAGACAAGACAATTAAAAAGAATGAATCATCATGAAAGTGAATCTTAGATCTATGTTCAAGAAATAGAGTGAAAAGTATTTTTTCATTCTTTTTTACTAGAAATCTGTTGTTTTGTCATTCCCTATTCAGATTCTTTCCATAAGTACGATGTTTTTTAAAGTAGTTCTATTTCTCATTTATTTGCATATTCTTTTCTTAAAGAGTATAGTAGAAATAGAGGGTGGTGAATAGAATGACGAATGAAAAACAACTTCATTTATTTTTAACAACATCTCCATTACAAGAATGGAAACAATGGATAATCTATCAACCAGAGTGGGAAAGAAGAAAGGTTCAAATGCTTCGTGCAAAAGCAGTCAATGAACTTTCTTTAGAAGAGTGGAATTTCTTAGAGCAGTATCGTGTAGAACAACGAGTACTTCCTCTTTTTGCAAGATTTCAAACAGAACAAGAACAAGTAGATGATACTATGATGGTATATAACTATGCCCGTAGACATTCTATAGAACAACTTATGGAAAGAAAATTAACTGAAGAAGAGAGGAAATTGGTACAAAGAGAATTAGAACATCTCCAGTCTCTTTCGTTAGAAGAATTAAAGACATGGATTCTTACCTTTCAAGAAAACCAACAACCGTCTATGATAGATCTTTGTCTTGCTCACTTTGTAAGAGAGAATTATTGTAAAAAGATGCAACATGGTAATTCTTCTAAGAAAATATTAAAGCTCAATTAATTTGGGCTTTTTGATTGTGTTTTCAAAAGAAATATGTTACTTTAATATTGTGGGGTTTTGGAATTGTTTACAGGAGGTAGAGGAAATGGAGCAATCCATGGAAAAAACGCCAGATTTTTTTCATTTCGATTTAGAACAAATGAAACAAGAAATGACAATCTATGCGTTAGAGTTAGGATTGATCTCACAAGAAGATCTTACAGAGTGGAATCAGAAACTTGGTATGGTACAAAAGATGGTTATGAAAGATCATGTCTCATGGTATGGTCATACCGATATTGGTGCGAAAACCATTGAAATCAATGTATCAGGTTGTTTAGAAAAAGGACCATGGTTCTTATATGAAACAGTATTTCACGAACTTGCTCATTATGAAAGTGATATTCATCAAGAGTTATATCTAACCAGAGATCAAAAAGCAACTTATATTAAGAAAATTTTATTAAAGAAGATGGGACTTTCTTATGGAGATCCTATCATTCGCGAAAATCCATTATTAGATGCACCTAATTGGGGATTTATCTTATTAGATGAAGTTGTTGCTCAAATGACAGCAGAAATGATGGTAACAAAGAAATTTGGCCCAGGAATCTATCCAGGAAGACATATCATTTCTAGTAACAGTGATAAAAGAAAAGAAAGACAAGAATTACTTACTGATCCGGAATTAGAATTAGAAACAGAAATCAATGCTTATCCAGAATATTATGCTTTTGCAGAGAAGTTTTCAAAAACATTACATATTGATTCTATGGCAGAGTTTTGTTCAAAAGCAATGCACCCTGGTTTTGTGGATTGGATGATTTCGCAATATGAACAAAAAGAAGAGGGCTTGTTTACCCTTTATCAAATACTAAGTTATATGGGAATGATCGCCAAAAAAGATTATCATCTCAAAAAAGCAGTGACAACACTTCCATCAAACGATCCTGCAATGAACCCTAAAAATGTATATCAAGCAATGGTAATGTTAAATCAATTACTTGATCATACATTAGAAAAAGAAATAACGAGATAAAAGAAAGGAATATGATTTATGACTAAGTTGTATCAAGAAGAATCACTCGTAGAAATGTTAAACCAAAATAAAGAAAAATTCTCTCCGGAACTTTATTCGTATTTAGAATCAATGCTTCATCTAGATTTTAATCTTTTAAAAGACGATCATAAAGAACTAAAAAAAGAATTATTAGAAATGAGAAAATTATGTGAGCCCCTTGTTTATTATCATCTTTATCATCGTACATTCAATGCTGCGAAAAATATAGCAACAGATCTGGGCTTTGATAAAGTAGAGGGTGTTTCACGTGGGAATGATGATTGTATCAATTTCTATCGTGAAAGTTTGCATGTGAATCCTGCAACGCTCATTCAATTTACTCATGACCCATTACAATATTCTTTGAATGATGGAAGATGGTTAGATGAATATCTATATGATTTCACTGTTTATTTATCTTCCCCTTTGTATGATCGTGATGTTAATCTATATGATTTAGAACAAATGGTACAATATGAAGAAAAGATGGCAGTAATAGAGAAAAAAATATCTGAATTAGGAGAAGCACAAAAACCAAAAGAAAGTGGGGGTGTAATTTATTTACTGGATTATCCTAGTCAACCAGAGCCATCAAGAACTTATGCGCGAGCTTGCACTGGTTTTGATGATGATGCTTGGATGAGGGAAACTTCATCATATAACCCTTACGGCGATCATAGAGATGTACAAAGAAATGTGAAACAAACGACACCAAAGGAAGAGGTTCAATGGCAACCAGAAGAGACAAGAAGTATTGAAGAATTACTAAAAGAATATGATCATTTAGATTATCAATATCGTAAAATGAAAAAAGACTATCGTAGTAATAGTTATGTAAGGAATTTAGATGATGTGATTTATGGCTTACTTGAGGAATATGGCCTTTCCGAATATGAATTTCATCCATCCCAACAAGATTCAAATTACTGGCTCTTATATTGTGGTCCAATCAGAATTGTAGTGTATAAGGGATATTCTAAGTTATTCTTTTTTGGACAAAAAAAGGTAGGATTTTCTAGAATAGGAATAACGAAAAGACCAGGGGAATGGAATAAATATGTGAATCAACAATTGAAAGAATATAAAAAAATACGTAGAAGATAAAACTTCTAACGTTTTTTTATGGGATGATATTGCGGGTAGGGGAGGAAAGCCATATGTCCTGGAAACCAATTAATATTTGTCATTGTTTTCACTTCCTTTTTAATATTATTTAATTAATCCACCATTACATTTTAATTCATAAATTTTTTTATCATTTTTATAAATTATCTCTGTGCCACTAAAATAATCTAAATCTCCTTCTACCTCAAAAGTATATTTATATTCACCATTAATAAATTCTTTAGGTCCTCTTATAGGAATTACATTATTATCTTCTCCTACAAGCATTAAAGCAGGACGCAAAGTACTATCTATTGCTTCCTCTCCTAATGTCTCATCAAAAGTTATACCATAGTAATTCATTGCCCAATATATCTCATTATCTAAATAAACTACTTCTTCTCCAATAAAGTTTGTACCACCAAAATAAGTATCATGATAAATCATATTATCTTTCTTATATTCATAGTCTTTAGAGCCATATCTTGAACTACTAACCTTTTCTACTTTTTCATTTGCATAAGTTTGTTTCTTAGATTCAATTAAAAATTCTTTTATATTATCCATTTTTTACACTCGCTTTCTTTTTTTCTATCAATTCTTTATGATAAAAATAATTTATATACTTTATATTATTTGCCTTACAATAACTATTAATCTCATCTGATAATACTTCCCAATATTTATTATTTTTCTTATCATATATCTCTGTATACTCTGGATATATTTCATTATATTTTTCTTTGATATAATCTAAAATATCTCTTTTATAGCTTCCTCTTAAATTAAGATTTTCAAACCAGTATTCATCTACAAATTCTTTTGATATTTCCATAATTTCTTCCCACTCAGTTATATAAGGGAATATTGGCGACATAAATAAAACTGTATAAATTCCATTTTTATGCAATTCTTTAAGAGCATTTAGCCTACTCTTTATTGAACTGGCTTTATCCATATCATTTTTAAAGTTTTCATTTAATGTATTTATAGACATACTAACTGTTAGATTTTTTATTTGTTTTAATAAATCTATATCTCTTAAAATTAAACTAGACTTTGTAGATATTGATAGATAACAATCTGAATCGATTAATTGTTCTAATATTCCTCTTGTAATAAGAAACTTTTCTTCCAATTCATTATAACAATCTGTAACTGAAGATAAAAAGACAGTTTTTCCAGATATTTTTCTCAAATTGATCTTTTTATTACATTTCTTTATATCGATAAAATCGCCCCAATTTTCTTTATGACCAGTAAATCTTTTCATAAAAGAAGCATAACAATATCTGCACCCATGAGAACATCCTACATATGGATTAATTACATAATCGCTAGCTGGTAAATTTGATTTAGTTAAATAATCATTAACAGTTATTTCTTTAATCTCCATGTATTTCATCCTTTCATTTTTTCATAAAAAATTGTAGCTTATTTATATAAATTCTTTAAAACATTAGTTACAGAATCATCCGCAGTTTTATCAGTATTAGGTTTTCTTCTGTTTATTTTTATAGAACTTATTTCATCTACATCATCTAATTTTACATCTTCCAATTTCATATTTTTAAAACGTTCAAGTTTTTCTTCTATTTCTTTAAGATTATATTTACTATTAATTATCTTTTTTATCTCCTAATAATTTTGTTTTTTCTGCATTATTAAGTATATCTAATTATTTGGCAATCCCGTTTAATATTTCAAATCTTTCTTCTTTACTTTTTCCCTCTTTAATAAGCTCTGCATTATGTGATTCTAAATTAGATAATACTGTTAATTCATTTATCGTGGCATAATCCCTAACATTTGAATTTCTTGCTAAATTAGGATTTAATTCTCTCCACTTCTTTATTTGTTTTACTAGATTTGTTTGCATTTTTATTATTCATCTTGCTTCACCTCAATTTTTTAAATTTCATTTATATTATAGATGTATTAAACTATTTTTCAAAAGATTTGCTTTCTTCCATTTCTTCTTTATGTACTTCTTCTATTTTCTCATCACTATCTCTATTTTCTAGTTCATTCACTTTTACAAGTTCTTTTAAAGGTTCTTTATAATCATTTTGCCATTTTTCTAATTTATTTTCTAATTCTTTCTTTTCTCTATTCTCCTTTCTTTTCTTAGGCAATAACTTGGCTAAAAATTTATCAAATATAGACCAATTTTTCATTTCTCTATATTTCACCAATTCTTTACTAGCTGTTGAAAACATCATGCCAATAACCATTTGTTCACTTTTCTGCAATAATTCATCATAATCTGTATTATTCAAATCTTGAATATTATTAAAAAATCTACTATCATCTAAAGTTAATACAGGATCTTTATCAGTCTGTATTCCTTTTGTAATTCCAGCAAACATCTCACATCTATTACTTATCAATCCGTGTATTGTAAACGATTTACCTTCATTTTTAAGAACTCCTACCCCGCTGTCTAACACCAGAGTACATAGAAATATTTTTCATATTTTGTAAT
>CALVJU010000105.1 GCA_944332375.1 uncultured Bacilli bacterium | reverse complement strand
GTCGTCTGTCTATCAATCGTATAAGTCATCTCATCAAACAATTGATATCCTTCCTTCGTATAAGCCTGTAATGGATCCATTTGTGCATAACTACGTAGATAAATACCTTCACGTAAATGAGACATCGTATTAATGTGCTCCATCCAGTGTGTATCAATTACCCTTAACGTAATCGCTTTCTCAAATTCATTTCGAACCTCTTCTGGAATCTGGCTCATCTTCTCCTCATATTCTGCTACAACACGAGCATAAATATAAGAAATAATTTCATCAGTATCCATACCCTCTAAGGCTTCCTTTTTCATATCATTCTTCAAGAAACTTTCATTTACTGTTTCAAGAATTTCATCGATATCATGATCACTTAAATGTTTCTCATTCACCAAATGTTCTTCCACTAAATCAGAAATTGTATTCTTAAATGCCTCTAACGTCTCCTCATGAATACTGTCATGGTCTAAAATATCATTACGTCTAGAGTATATAATCAATCTTTGTTGATTAATCACATCATCATACTTTAAAAGAGTTTTACGAATATCAAAGTTATTACCCTCTACTCTTCTTTGCGCAGTTTCAATGGATTTAGATAGCATCTTATTACGAATAGATTGCTCACCTGAAAAACCTACACGGGCAAGGATCTCCTTCGCACGGTCTGTACCAAAACGAACCATCAAATCATCTTCGAAAGAAACACAGAATTGTGAGAATCCAGGATCGCCTTGACGTCCAGAACGTCCTCTTAATTGGTTATCAATACGTCTAGATTCATGACGTTCAGTACCAAGGACACATAACCCACCAAGTTCTTTCACGCCTTCTCCTAGCTTAATATCTGTTCCACGTCCGGCCATGTTGGTTGCGATAGTAACTGCTCCTTTTTGTCCGGCATTTGCGATAATTTCTGCCTCACGAGCATTGTTTTTCGCATTCAATACTTCATGAGGAATATGAATCTTCTTTAACATTGAACTAATCAATTCACTTGTCTCAACCGCAATCGTACCAACTAACACAGGTTGTCCCTGCTCATGGCGTTCTTTAATTTCATTTACAATTGCCTTATACTTTCCAGCTTTTGTCGCAAAAATTAAATCTTCATAATCTTTACGAATAACCGGTTTGTTCGTAGGAATACGAATAACATACATATTATAAATATCTCTGAATTCCTCTTCCTCGGTTTTTGCTGTTCCCGTCATACCAGAAAGTTTTCCATACATACGGAATAAATTTTGGAATGTAATTGTCGCAAGCGTCTTTGTTTCTTCCTGAATTTCTACACCTTCTTTTGCTTCGATTGCTTGATGAAGTCCATCTGAATAAGTTCTTCCTTCCATCAAACGTCCAGTAAATTGGTCGACAATCACAACACGTCCATCTTTTACAATATAGTCGAATTCATTTTTCATCGTATAATTTGCACGCAATGCTTGGTTAATAAAATGAACTAAATTGGTGTTTTTTAAATCGTATAAGTTTTCCAACTTAAAGGTTTTCTCTGCAGCAACAATTCCTTTTTCATCCAATGCGACAGACTTTGTTTTTTCATCATAAATATATCCATCATTTTCTTTTAGTTTTTTTACAAATTTATCCGTATCGCGATATAAATTTGCAGACTTCATAAATCCACCTGAGATAATTAATGGCGTTCTTGCCTCATCAATTAAAACAGAGTCTACCTCATCAATGATCGCATAGTGAAGAGGTCTTTGTACACGGTCTTTAGCATTTACAACCATGTTATCTCTTAAATAATCAAAACCGATCTCATTATTTGTAGAATACATAATATTGCATTGATAAACATCTCTTTTTTCTTGTGGTGTTAATCCGCGATAATTCACACCTACAGTAAGTCCTAAGAAACGATAAATATTTCCCATCCATTCTGCATCACGACCAGCTAAGTATTCATTGACGGTAATAATATGAACTCCATGACCTGATAATGCATTTAAATAAGCTGGCATGGTAGAAGTTAAGGTCTTTCCTTCACCCGTTTTCATTTCCGCGATATTACCATAGTGAATTGCTAGACCACCTAAAATTTGTACATAGTATGGTTTTTCCCCGATGACACGAAATGCTGCTTCTCTTGCCGTTGCGAAAGCTTCTACTAAAATATCTTCTAATGTTTCCCCGTTTTCTAATCTTTCCTTAAATTCTTCTGTTTTCCCCTTTAACGCTTCATCAGATAAAGATTGATACTCTTCATCTAAAGCATCTACTTTATCAGCGATACTTTTGAAACGTTCCAATTCTTTATATTCGTGATCAAAAATTTTCTTGAAAAATTTCATCCCGATCATCCTTCCTATCCATATAACACCCATTATTTTACCAAATTTTTTTAGAAAATCATAGTATCTATGAAAAAAAAGAGCAAGAACTTGCTCTAATTTGTTTCGATCACACCATAATTGCCATCTTTACGTTTATATAGAATACAGATATGATCTAAATCAGAATCCTTATATACAAAGAATTCATGACCCAATAATTCCATTTGCAGAATAGCTTCTTCTTCATTCATTGGTTTCATATCTAGCTTTTTTCTTTTTACAACCTTACCATCGGCAAGTTCTTGTTTATCTACTTCAAAAGACATATCAAAATCAATTAGATTTGGTTTTGCAGGTTTTTTACTCATTCTCGTCTTATTCTTTCTAATTTGACGCTCTAATTTGTCGCATACCAAATCAATTGCTGCATATAAATCTTTATCCCTTTCCTCTCTTCTTAAAATAATTTTTTTGGCTGGAATTGTCACTTCGACAATTTGATCATATCCAGAGATTCTTACTTGTACATGGGCTGTAATCTCATCTGGATTCTCAAAATACTTGTCTAATCTTCCAAGCTTTTCTTCAATGTAAGATTTGATTGGTTTCGTAATTTTTACTTTACTACCATGAATATTAAATTTCATATATCCTCCATCCTTTCTCTTACACCCTCATTATAACACAGAATATAAAAAAAAACACGTTATTTACAAAGAAAAAGAAAACTGTTTAAACAAAAACAGTCTTCGTTTCTACGACATTCTTAGCTTGAAGCCCTTTATCAGTACGAACTAGTTCAAATTCAACATATTGGCCTTCTACCAATGATTTGTAACCATTGCTTCTGATAGAAGAATAGTGAACAAAAATATCATCCATATCTCCACACTCGATAAATCCGTAACCTTTCTCATTATTAAACCATTTAACTTTTCCGCTTAACATAATAACAACTCCTTTCTATTCTCCTCTTGCGTGTAACGTCACAAATTTTAGGTTGCGACAATACTTATTTTAAAGAATTTTTCACATAATAACAAAATTTCGTCTTAAAAGATCTTTTTCCTGCTTAAAATACATTTTACAGAGTTAAATATCTTACTGTTTTGTTTTATTCCTACGATTTTGAGAAAAAAACTACTAGACGAGAGCAGTTTTAATCTCTACAACATTCTTTGCCTGAAGACCTTTATCGGTGCGAACTAGTTCAAATTCAACGTATTGGCCTTCTACTAATGATTTGTAGCCTTCGCTTCGGATCGCAGAGTAATGTACGAAAATATCTTCATTTTCGTTGTATTCAATAAATCCAAAACCTTTTTCATTATTGAACCACTTTACCTTCCCCTTCATCATTCTAAAATCACCTGTCTTTCTACACTCCCATCATACCGTATGTGGTAACGGTATGCAAGAAATTTCAACATTCAAAATTCGACATTCTTCTCTTATGTTTATCCCAAATTGTCTGTCATCTCTTGTTATGCTGACATGATTCATTTTACCAGAATGTGAGTCTGTTTTTTCGTCAAATGCGTGAAGTATAGTGCAAACTGCCTGAATGAATATTTCTGCATATAAAAAGTTAAAATTTGTGCCTTTTTAATGAAAAAAATAATTTGGAACGGGATAATTGCTATTTCATACACTTATCGTACAAATAGAAGAAGTATGAATTAGGGTAATTATCAAAATAAACTGTATCAAATCAAAAAAAGATCAGAATCTATAGTTCTAATCCTCTTATATTTAATTTTTGAAATAATAATTTTCCATTCACTACTGTTTCATGATCCAAATTTTCATGTTTCTCTTCTAATTCTTTT
>CALVJU010000104.1 GCA_944332375.1 uncultured Bacilli bacterium | reverse complement strand
TGGTTTGTTTATACCCACATCTGGGGCGGTATATCGGATTCGAACCGATGCATAACTGAGTCACAGTCAGCCGTGTTAACCACTTCACCAATACCGCCATGTCATTTGACATGTACTATTTTATCAGTATTATCTCATTTCTGCAAGTCCTTTTTGTAGAAAATATACGATATTGGTCTCTTTTTTCTTCTTTTGATTACTAAAAACAATACCTATACGCTATTTTACATCTCCCTTTTCATCACAACTTCTTGCTTTTCTTCATCAAAATATGGCAAAAAAGTTGTTTTATATCCATATTGATTTTGTATTTCTACTCTCCATAATGGAATCGAGTCAGTATTACCCTTGATGACTACTTTTGTCCCTTTTTCCACTTTTTCTTTATAATCTACTAAATTCATATCTTGATAAGTCTCTGTTTCTTTATCATATTCTATCTGATGTACTTTTACTTCGCAGATATCTTCTTTTGCCTCTATAACAATTTGAGCACTTACCTTTCCTTCTTGGTCTACTTTTATATAAGTATCCTCTTCTTGACTTTTGTATTCTCCATCTATTTTCGCATGATAATATGCTTGTGATTCATACTTTCCCGATAGTCCTTTCAAATAATCTAATAGCTTTTGAATATTTTTCTCATCTCTCGAATAATACGTCTTGTCATTGATGGTATATTTCATTCGATAATCATTTCCGATTGTAAAATAATAAATATTATCTTCTGTAGTCAATAAAATCGTTTGATCTTCTTTCACCTTATATTTAATTGTTTGAAATTCAATTTGAGAAATCAATTTTGTAACTTCTTGAAAGTTCTTTTCATGAATTTGCAAGTCTTGATATCTAATTCCCGTTACATCTTGTAATATAAGATTTGTTTTCTTTCCCATACATGCGGTCATTACACTCATTATGATTAATACAGTTGCTAGAAAAAAATATTTTTTCACGATTTCTCACCCTTTTTTAATATGGAAAAATATGTTACAAATATTCTTCCTAATAAAAAATAATACAAAAAGAAGACAAATAAGTTTTCTCATTCGCCTATTTGTCAATCGTTTAAAAATATGAAAAATAAATATTATTTTTTCATTTCTTTCTGATAAATATCACGTAATTCTTTAAAACGTGCATAATGAACAATTTCTCTTTGTCGTAAGAAAGAAAGCGGGCCTAAAACTGCTGGATCATCTGTCATATCCATTAAATGTTCATAAGTAGCGCGCGCTCTTTGTTCTGCCGCCATGTCGCTTTCTAAATCAGCAATGACATCTCCAGTTGTTTGTGTATAAGTAATAGTGAATGGAACACCACTAGCATCTGTTGGATATAGTGCATGATCAAATTGTGCATAGTGTCCTCCTAAGCATGCATCTTTTAATTCTTTAAAAGTAGCTCCTTTCATCAATTGTTGTACCATTGTACAGATCATCTCAATATGTCCCAATTCCTCTGTACCAATATCTGTTAATAATGCCTTCCCTCTACCATCTGGCATACTGAATCGTTGATTCAAATATTGTAAGCTAGCAGCTAGTTCTCCATATGGTCCTCCATATTGGCTAAGTAACATTTTTGCCATTTTTAAATCTTTCTTTTTAATATCAATTGGAAATTGTAATCTCTTTTGATAAGCAAACATAAATACCCCCTATTTATTCTCCCATGGCCATGGTTCATTTACCCAAGTCCATGTATCTTGTGTGACACCAGTTACTGTAATTGGGCCATACAATTTCTCATACTCTTCTTTGGCTTTATTTGCTTCTTTTTTATACTCTTTAAATTTTTTTACTGCTTCCCTATCATTTGGATAATTATCTAGATATAAATTTAATTCATGTGCGGCAAATGCATAGGCTCCTAAATAAGATAATAGTTCCATTCTTTGATTTTTTGGTTCTGGCATGGATGGATTGATTCCTTGATATCCTTGATATAGTCCTGGAAATAAATTTCCTCTTTGATATGCTTCATATGGACTGTACAATCTAGGTAATCGTTCCAAATCGTTCATAACACTTTTATTTGTATCACACCCAAATACTCCTGGATTCCAATCGGAATTCATCTCTTCTTTTTTGTATGAATTCATAAATCCATTTTCACATTCCTCATAATTATAGTATTGATTCATGATTTACCCCCTCAGTTTTAGAATATGTTTGATTCCAAATATGGTATGGGTTTCCACCCAGTACAAGGAAAAGATGATTTTTTATCGCATAAAATAATAAAGAGGTGAATTGAATTGAAAAAAGTAGTCGTCTTATTTGGATCTAATTCTACAGAGCATATTGTTTCATGTCATTCTGCACAATTTATCTTAAAAGAATTTGATAAAAAAAAATACTTAGTAGATGCGATTTATATTACACGAAATCAAGAGTGGTATTACTTCGATTATGATTTTTCTTCATTGTATCAAAATGAATGGGAGCAAACACATCATAATGACAAGATTTCCAACATTTTAGAAACGCTGAAAAAATATGACGTTGTATTTCCTGTATTTCATGGTAAATATGGAGAAGATGGATGTATTCAAGGTTTATTAGAATTCCTATCACTTCCTTATGTAGGATGTCATGTTACAAGTAGTGCGCTTTGTTTTGATAAAGTATTTACAAAAGAAATACTAGAACATCATCAGATTCCAGTTGTTCCCTATCAAGTCATTACGAAAAAGAACTATTCGATTTCAAAATTGGAAGAAGCACTTGGTTATCCAATGATTATCAAGCCAGCACGAGGAGGATCTTCCATTGGAATTCAAGTGGCACACAATCGAAAAGAATTAATTGGTGCAATCCATGATGCCTTCCAATATGATCACAAACTGTTAGTTGAAACCTTTATTCAAGCACGTGAGTTAGAATGCGCGATATTAGAGAAAAAAGAACTACATGCATCATCCATTGGAGAAATCTTTTCAGCAAATTCCTTTTATGATTATGACGCAAAATACAATGATAACCAAACATATACGAAAATTGGAACTGACTTAGATAACACTGTAAAGAAAAAAATACAGGATCTTTCAAAAAAAGTATTTCAACTATTAGATTGCACTGGTCTTGCTCGTGTTGACTTTTTTTATCAAGAAGACACCAACACAATTTATGTAAATGAAATCAATACATTACCAGGCTTTACTGAAAATAGTATGTTTGCGAAATTATTACAGAAAGACCATATTTCTTATTCCAAAATCATTTCTATTTTGATAGAACAAGCACTCACACAATCAAAAAAATAAATATTTAAAAACTACACTTGTTTCCACACTTGTGTAGTTTTTATTCTCCTTTTGTATTTAATTGATAATAGTATTCTAACAATTCCTTAGAGTAATTTGTAATTTTTCCTTGAGGAAGTATCAGCATACGATCAATTCCGATCGCTTCTACAAAACTCGGATTATGACTTACTAATATAATTCCACCTTCATAATCTTTAAAATTTTCTCCAATCAATGTTTGCGTTTCAGGATCCAAATGGTTCGTTGGTTCATCTAAAAGAAGTAAATTTGCTCTTTTTAGCATTACCTGACAAAGTGCGATTCTGGCTTTTTCTCCTGGAGATAAAACTCCCACCTTTTTAAAAACATCATCACCGTGAAATAAGAAACTTCCTAATATTGTTCTTAATTCTTTTTCCGTATAGGATTGGTTTTTTACGTTTTCTAATACTGTTTTTTCTAAGTCTAATGTTTCTTGTTCTTGGGCGTAGTAAGCAATATCTGTTTTATTTCCATACCAGATATTCCCTTCTAATGGTTTTAATTTTCCAACTAATAATTTTAATAGTGTACTTTTTCCAACTCCATTTTCACCTACAATTAAAAATCTCTCTTTTCTACTGATTAAAAAGGATAAATTATGGATAAGTTCTTTAGAATTGGGATATCCAAAAGAAATATTGTTTACTTTAATTGGAATTTTTGATCCTTCTCGAGCAGGTAATAATCTTAGCTTTACTCTTTTGTACGTTTTATCACGTTCTAATAATTCCTTTTCTTTTTTAGCAAGTAATTTTTCTCTACTCTCTGCAATTCGCTTTCTCTTTCCAGAAGAGTTAGAATATTGCAAGACAAATTCTCTTAATTTTGCGATTTCTTTTTCTTGTTGATCAATCAATTTTTCCTTGATTTCTTTCTGTTTTACACTCTTTTTCTTATAATCATTATAGTTTCCAAGATACATTTCTATCTTATGACTCAATTTGTCAATATGCATGATTTTATTTACAATTGCATTTAAGAATTGAACATCATGTGAAATAATCAATACCATACCTTTATAATTTTTCAAATAATGAATAATGTAATCTCTTGTGGAAACATCTAGATGGTTTGTCGGTTCATCTAAAAGCATCACTTCTGGTGAAGAATATAAAAGATGAGCAAATGCAATTTTCGATTTCTGCCCTCCAGATAAATCTACTAATCTCATGTCCAACAATTCACTATCAATATTCATATTATGAATGATTGTAAATAAAATACTTTCTGCTTCATAACAATCATAATATTCTAATTGTTCTTGTGTTTTACTAATTTCTTTTAAAATTTTATCTTGTTCTTTTCCCTCTGTGACAGCAACTTTTTCATATAGTGTTTCTAATTTCATGTTCAATTTTTCGATTGGTCTAGCACTTAATAAATAATCAAATACTGTGATCTCTTTTTCTTCTAACACAATTTCTTGAGGAAGATAACCGATTCTCGTTTTTTTAGGAATGACGATCTTTCCTTCATTCAATTCTTCCTGACCTAATATTACTTTAAACAGCGTTGTTTTTCCAGCACCATTTACCCCTACAATTCCTACTTTGTCTTTCTTTTCGACACGAAAAGATGCATCATCATAGATTGTTTCTAAATGAAAATTTAGCTTCATGTGTTCTCCGTACATTTGCTCACCTCCTTACAAACATCAATATTGTACCACAAAAAAAGATTCTGACGAACCCTTTTTCATTCTTTTATACACCAACTGCTTTTGTTTCTGGAAGTGTAGAACCACCGTCGATGACAATTCCTTGTCCTGTGATATAGCTTGATTCATCACTGGCTAGGAAAGCAGCTAATTCCCCTAATTCTTGAATCGTTCCTAGTCTTCCCATCGGAATACCAGCAGCGATACCTTTAATTACAGATTCTGGATCACTAGCATTACTATCTTTTGCAATACCATCTACCATTGGAGTCATAATGTATCCAGGCATAATCGCGTTGACATTAATGTTACTGTCTACTAATTCACGTGCTAATCCCTTTGTAAATCCAATCAAAGCAGCTTTGGTTGTCGCATATGCGACTTCTCCAGCATCTGCAACCATTGGTCCAGTGACACTTGATAAGTTTACAATTTTTCCATAGTTTTGTTTTTGCATATATGGGACAATTGCTTTCGTAACATTCCAAGTTCCTTTGATATTGATATCAAAGTGATAGTCTCTTACTTCATCAGACATGTCTACAAAGTTTTCCAGCTTTGCAACACCGGCATTATTTACTAAAATATCAATTCTACCGTAACGTTTTATAATATCATTTACACATAGCTGAACACGATTTGTATCACGAATATCAACCTTATAACCAGCTACATCATATCCCTTTTTTCTAAATTCTTGGATGGTACTTGCTACTTTATCACTATAATCAAAGATGATAACACGAGCTTTGTATTTTGCAAACACTTCTACAATACCAGCACCATTTCCCATAGCTCCACCTGTAACAACCGCAATTTTATTCTCTAATTTCACTCTTATCATCTCCATTATTGACATTTTATCATACAAAAAACTTTTATTCAAGTAATGAACAAAAGTTTATTTAAATATTACTGATCTGAAAAAAAGATCAAACATTTTATAAATTTACAACTATAAAATAGAGGCATCCGTATCTACTAATACCATATTATTTTCAATTGTATGATTAATTTGTGTAGATGCACTTAAATTATTAATGACTCTGGCAACATTATATCCAATCAAAATTCCAACAGCAATTGCGAGTACAATAATAATTACATATTTGACCACTTTCTTATTCATTCCCCTTCTTACCTCCTTAACACTAGTATAACACTGTTTCAAGTTTGGTTGAACATTCCCTATTTTAAATTCTAAAAATTTGACACTTTATGACAGAATCCCATAAAAAAGCTCTTATCTTCTCATTCGATAAAAGCTTTTTTCCTATTACTGTTCTTGCCAAGAAACAGGATAACAAATTTCATTGTCACAGTGCATGATTACTGTATAGGTTTTATCTGCATTTTGTAAAGCAGGAAATTGTTCTTTCTCTTCTTCTGTATAAGTCTCAGTCATTGTTACCGTATATTCCTGATCAGAGCGTTCAACTTGTGTAACCGTATAAGTAGGATATGGTCCTAAGTTTCCAAATCCCATTCCACCATGATTTCGATAAACTTCTTCCTCCGCAAAGTAATTGAATGTTGTATCTCCAGAAAATGTAAATTGATCACGATTAAAATATGTTTTTGCCAGTTCTTGAACAGATGCTAGTGGTACAGTTGTGATGTCATGTTCTCCATTATGATCACCAGTTGTAATATTGTAATCTTCTGGTTCTAGATCAACAAATACCATGTTCAAAATAGAATAGAATACTTCTGAATCAGTCATCTCTTCTGTGCTGTTTGCCATACCACTCTTGTTTCTAAAAAATAGTGATAAAATATCTTGAACCTCCTCATCAGTCCATACTTTTGTTTCTGTCTGTTCTTCTTGTTCTGACTCGTTTGTCTGTACTGGTACAGTTTGATTATCATTGCGATAGAATATGTTTGCGATATTATATCCAATTAAAAGTCCCACAATAATAGCAAGAATGATAATCAAAATGTAAGTTACACTTTTCTTCATACCTCTTTCTACCTCCTTGTCCACAGTATAGCACCTTTTCCATTATGGAAAAAGTGAAAAAACGTGGAAAGACAGAATTTAACACTTTTTCAAAAAAAAACGATCCCAGATTGTTATTTTCTAGCATCGTATTTTTTTCTTTCATTTGTATTTAATATTTTCTTTCTAAGACGGAAAGATTGTGGCGTTACTTCGACTAATTCGTCTTCGTTAATATAATCTAAGCATACTTCTAGTGTCATTTGACGAGGTCTTTTTAATACAACTGTATGATCACTACCTGCAGCACGTGTATTTGTTAATTTTTTACCTTTTACAACGTTAACTGCTAAATCATTATCATGACTATGTTCTCCGACAATCATACCTTCATATACATCAGTGCCAGGTTCAATAAACATAATCCCACGATCTTCTAATTGTCCTAAAGCATACGCAGTAGCTTTTCCGTTTTCCATAGAAACTAAAACTCCCGCTTTTCTTTGTCCTACATGTTGTGAAGCTTGTTTACGATATTCTTTATAAGTATGGCTTAAAATTCCATAACCTTTTGTCATTGTCATAAATTCCATAGAAAAACCAATTAATCCACGAGATGGAACAACATAGTTTAATTGTGTTTGGTTTCCGTGAGTTGTCATGTTAACCATTTCTCCCTCACGATTTCCTAGTGATTCTATAACAGATCCTACATATTCTTCTGGAACTTCAATGGTAACATCTTCAAATGGTTCACATTTCACTCCATCGATTTCTTTCACGATTACTTCTGGTTTTGATACTTGTAATTCAAATCCCTCACGTCTCATATTTTCAATTAAAATAGATAAGTGTAATTCTCCACGTCCGGATACAATAAACGATTCGCTATCAGTTGGATTTGGTACTACCTTTAAACTAACATCACGTTCTGTTTCTTTATGTAAACGTTCTTCAATTTTACGAGCAGTCAATAATTTTCCTTCACGACCGGCAAATGGAGAAGAAT
>CALVJU010000103.1 GCA_944332375.1 uncultured Bacilli bacterium | reverse complement strand
AAGTGGACTAATAGCCAATAGTGTTTTCATATATGCTTATCCTCTCATTTCATTCTGTATTGATAATCTTTGTTATCTACCTAAACTCTTTAATACGGCATTATATGAAACTGGCCTTGGTGATTCTTTCTCTCTAGATCAAGTCCTATGGAGGATTTTACCAAATTCCACTTTCACATAATATCACTAATCTATCTCTAGTTTAGTGAATTAAAACTATAATTGTTATTATAATCTTAATTCACCAAACTAGTATCAATGATATTATTAACTAAAGTTTATGCAACTTTCTCTTATAGCTTTTTCTTCGTCAAATGACTTTCCACTTTTTACTATAGCCATAAGTATATACATAAATTTTCTTATTATTGCATTTATTGAAACTAATTTTGTTAACGGATTTGTTCTTTCTGTGATATAATAGTTATGCAATTGCAGGAAGAAATTATTTTTTCCTACGAGACAGATGCCGATTTGTTTTAAGTTTCGTCTTAATTTAGCACGTCCTCGTTTGGAAATATGTTTCTTTCCTTTTTTTTGCCCACTTGAGCTTTCTTTAAGACTTAACCCACTCATTTTCAACACCTGTTTTGCATGCTCATAATTTTTTAGATTTCCTGTTTCCGCAATAATTCCAATCATACTCATATAGCCTATACCTGTTATTTCAATTGCTTTTTCCACATAGTCAATTTGACTTGCTAATTCTATTAATTCTTTTTCATATTCTTCTAATTCTTTAAGCAATTCAATAAATCTTTCGTATAGTCTTTTTATTTCTTTTTTAGTAAAAGCATCTGAACTTATTCCATTACTTTTCTCACACAATCCTTTCAATCTCATAATGCTTTTTTTATTTGCTCGACTATTATCTTTAGTCATTAAGAAAGAAAAATTTTCTAATGTCATATTTTTGATTTCATTAGGTAGTAATTGATTTTCGTATATCGGTTTAATTCCAACAGAATCTATCTTATATACTTTTTCTACTTCTGGAAAATACTTATCATTCCATACATGAATTTTATTTCTTATTCGATTTATTTCTTTTTGAATATCTTCGTAAATATTGTATCCCGAATAAATATTTTGATATAATTCATCTCTTTCAATCGGTTTAACATATTTACCTTCACTAGTAAGTCTAGCTATTAATAACGCATCTTTAGGATCACTCTTTGTTGGATTTTGATCGTGCATTTCCTTTGCTTGTTTTACTGTATATGTAGGCATTAACACTGTTTCTTGACCACGATCTTTAAAATATTTATCAATATTTAGCCAATAATGACCAGTTGGTTCAAAAGCTATGATTACATCTGTTTTATTTTCTTTATGCATAGCTGCTGTAATATTACATCCTATCGCATCAAGATTTTCTGTTTTATCAAACCAAACTTTATGATACACCTCCAATCCTCTATAATCGCAGAATCTAGCACAACACTTTGTTTTTCCTATATCTATTCCACATATCAAAGTATCTGGTGTAATTCTTTCGATTTTTTCATTAACTCTCATAACATCATCCTCCTAGATTTATTGTATCAAATTTTGTATCTACCTGACTTATCTAGTTTCTATTATAAGAGTCTTTCACGATATCATATGTTGGAGAAGAAAATGTTCGTGAGCAAACAACTACGATTGATGAAAAAAAGTGAAAAATGTGTTTTTATATTAGAGAATAAGTTTAGATGGATAAGTTGGTGATCAAGTGACCATTAAAGAAGTCAGTGAGAAATATCAAATACCAGAAGCAACATTACGTTATTATGAAAACGAAGGAATCTTACTTCCAGTAAATCGAAAAAATGGAAGAAGAGACTACACAGAAGAAAATTTAAAAAATATTGAATTTGTTCAGTGTATGCGTAATGCTGGAATGAGTATTGAACGACTGAAAAGATATATTTCATTAACAACAGGAAAGAATACAGAACGAGAGAGAAAAGAAATCTTAGAAGAACAACGAAGAGAAATTCGAACAAAAATGAAATTATTAGAAGAGAGTTTAGAACGTCTCAATTATAAAATTCATAATTATGAGAAGCTTTTAACAAAATAGAAAGGAAGAGAAGGGTGGAAAAAGCAAAAGTATATTTTATAAAGGAGATTACTCCTGAAAACTTAATTAAAATTTATGAAACAGTAGGAAAGAAGTTAGAAGGAAAAGTTGCAGTAAAAATGCACTCTGGAGAAAAAGGAAATCAAAACTATTTAAGACCAGAGTTTGTAAAAGATATGGTACAACATGTAAATGGTACGGTTGTAGAATGTAATACGGCTTATGAAGGAGCGAGAAATTCTACAGAAAAACATCGTGAACTGATAAAAGAACATGAGTGGGAAAAATATTTTCCATTTGATTTATTAGATGCAGAAGGACCAGATATGGAATTAGATATTCCAAATGGGAAAGTATTAAAGAAAAATTATGTAGGAAAAGATTTAAAGAATTATGATTCTTTGTTAGTATTATCTCATTTTAAAGGTCATGCGATGGGAGGATACGGAGGAGCATTAAAACAATTATCGATTGGTTGTGCTTCTTCTAGAGGTAAAACATTAATTCATACAGCGGGAGTAACAGATGATCAAACCAAATTATTTGAAAATCTACCAGAACAAGATCGTTTCTTAGAAGCTATGGCAGATGCTGCTTCTAGTGTTGTTGATTATTTTAAAGGAAATGCAGTCTATATCAATGTTATGAAGAATATTTCTGTAGATTGTGATTGTGGTGGAAATGCAAAAGCTCCTTGTATGAAAGATATGGGAATCCTTGCTAGCGTTGATCCAATTGCAGTTGATCAAGCATGCTTAGATCTAGTATATGGATCCGATGATCCTGGAAAAGAGAAATTAATTCAAAGAATTGAATCATTACATGGTGTTCATACTGTAGAAGCTGCAGATGAACTTGGATTCGGAACAAGAGAATGCGAACTGATTTCTATTGATTAACGAGATTTTTTGTCTCGTTTTTTTTTCTTTGTGCTATAATGATATAGAATAGAGAGGTGTGTTATGATAGAGTTTCAAAATGTTTCTAAAACATATAAAAAAACAACCGTCTTATCTGATCTGAACTTTACCATTGAAGATGGACAACTCGTCTGTTTGATTGGCGAAAGTGGGTGTGGTAAGACAACGACTTTAAAAATGATCAATCGTTTAATTACTCCAACAACGGGAAACGTCTTACTAAATGGAGAAGATATCTCTAAAAAGGATGTCATTCAATTAAGACGTAGTATTGGATATGTCATTCAACAAACTGGATTATTTCCACATATGACAGTGCAAGAAAATATTGAACTGATTTCAAAATTAAATAAAGTACCTACAGAACAAATTCATAAAAAAACATTGGAAATGATGGAAATGGTAGGATTAGATGCGAAAAAGTATTTAGATCGTTATCCAACAGAATTATCAGGAGGACAACAACAGAGAATTGGTGTTGCTCGTGCTTTTATGACAGACCCAGATATTATTTTAATGGATGAACCATTTAGTGCATTAGATCCTATGACAAGAACATCTCTACAAGATGAATTAATGAAACTACAGGAACAGTTTCATAAAACCATTGTTTTTGTTACTCATGATATGGATGAAGCAATTAAAATAGCCGATAAAATCTGTATTATGGATGGTGGACATATTATCCAGTATGATACCCCAGAACAAATCTTAAAACATCCAAAAAATGAATTTGTAAAGAAATTTGTAGGTCCAAAACGTATTTGGACAAACCCAGAACTCATTAAAGTCAAAGATATTATGATGACAAGACCTGTGGTCTGTTCTAAGAACTTATCTATTTTTAAATGTATTACCCGTATGAAGATGATGAAGGTAGATACCTTGATGGTAGTTGACAAAGATGGAACTTATTTAGGAAGTCTACACGCATCTAGGTTGAATGAGAAAAGTGATGTTCATGCGAAAGTAGAAGCATATATGGATCAAGAAAATATCCGAGCTAAAGAAGAAGACTCTATTGTCGATGTACTAAAGATTGTTGATCGTACCCATTTATCTACACTTCCTGTTGTGAATGAAGAAGGAAAACTAACTGGTTTTGTAACCCGTAGTAGTTTAATTACTTCTCTGAGTCAACAATTTTTAACAGGGGGTGAGAAAGAATGAGTTTTATTACTTATATGATAGAAAACCATGAACAGATTCTTTCTCTTTTTATCGAACACGTAGAACTCACTGTCATTGCAGTAGGACTTGCGATTATTCTTGGAATTCCGATAGGTATTTTGATTAGTTATGTTAAGAAGTTAAATAAACCAGTTTTAGGAGTAGCTAGTGTCATTCAAGCAATTCCAAGTATGGCTCTGTTAGGTTTTGCGATTCCTTTTTTAGGAATTGGTACATTACCAGCAATTGTCATGGTTGTTTTATACTCTTTACTTCCTATTATTAAAAATACTTATACAGGAATTCAAAGTATTGATAAAAACATGTTAGAAGCAGCAACTGGAATTGGTCTTACAAAGTGGCAAGTACTTTATAAAATACAAATTCCACTCGCACTCCCTGTAATCATGGCCGGTATTCGTATTTCATCCGTTACCGCTGTGGGACTGATGACTATGGCTGCATTTATTGGTGGTGGAGGACTTGGATTCTTAGTCTTCTCTGGAATTCGTACTGTCAACAATGCCCAAATCTTAGCTGGAGCCATTCCTGCTTGTTTACTCGCACTCTTTGTCGACTATATCTTTGGTATGATTGAGAAATTAGTTACTCCAATTAGTTTACAAAAAGAAACAGGATATTCAAAACAAGTATTAAAGAAAAAAAGATTCCATCAAAAAATGATTTTAGGAATCACTGCACTTTTACTACTTTTGATCTTTCTGATTACAACGATTAAAAATCAAACTCCAAGTAATGCGATTACTGTAGGAAGTAAAGATTTTACAGAACAAAATATTTTATGTCATATGGTTTCTGATGTGATCGAAGAAGAAACAGATCTTCCTGTTGTTCGTAGTTGTAATTTAGGAGGAACACAGATTTGTTTTAGTGCTTTACAGACAGGAAGTATTGATTTATATATTGATTATACTGGTACTGTGTATGGAGATACTTTAAACTATACTCCGATTAGTGATATTGAAGAAGTTTATCAAACTGTAAAAAGAGACTTAAAAGATCAGTATCAAATTGATGTATTAGAACAAATGGGATTTAATAATACATATGCTTTAGCAGTAAGAAGAGATACCCAAGAAAAGTATCAATTAAAAACGATGAGTGATTTGGCTCGTGTTTCTTCTGAACTTACCATTTCACCGAGTCTAGAGTTTATAAATCGTCAAGATGGATTAGTAGGAGCAACAGAAGTTTATCATTTTCAATTTCAAGATGTGATTGGAATTGATGGGAGTCCTCGTTATACTGCTCTTTCTAATCATGAGAGTGATGTCATTGATGCTTTTTCTACAGATGGATTATTAAAGAAATTTGATCTTGTATTATTAGAAGATGATCAACACTTCTTCCCACCATATTATGCGATCCCATTAGTAAGAGAAGAAACCTTACAAGAATATCCAGAATTAAAACCAGTCTTAAATCGTCTTGGAATGGCTTTGAATAACGAAGTGATGAGTGAACTCAATTATCAAGTAGATGAACTAGGAAAAAGCCCAGAACGTGTTGCAGAAGAGTTCCTAGAGACCTTACCAGAAAATTATTTTCAGTAACCGTAAAGATAGAAAAAAATCAAGAATTGCCTTGATTTTTTCTTTTCTTACTTTGATTTTGTTCTTTTAATAAGTCTCTAATTTCTTCTAATAGAATGATTTGTTCGTCTTTCTTCTTTTCTTCTTTTTCCTGTTTTCTAGTGAATTTAGAAACAATTTTTACGAGTACAAAAATACAAGCAGATACAATTAAAAAATCTATGACATTTTGGAGAAATAATCCATATTGTATCGTCGCATCTTTCATCTGAAACTTTAAAGAAGAAAAATCTAATCCTCCGATGAGAATACCAATGATCGGAGTTAAAATATCATTGACAATAGAAGTTACGATTTTGCCAAAAGCAGAACCAATAATGACACCAACTGCAAGATCAATTACATTCCCTTTTGAAATAAATTGCTTAAATTCATGTAAGGTAGAATTTCCTTTTTCAATCATTTCTTTTTTACTGATTTTCTTTTTCAATTTACTCACCT
>CALVJU010000102.1 GCA_944332375.1 uncultured Bacilli bacterium | reverse complement strand
CTACAGCTTTTGATCTCTGTGATATTCTTCTATCTTTTTATGAAAGCAGGTCATGAACCTCTACTCTGGATTCATACACTCCATTTTAAATTCAATATTGGATGGTTGTATGGAGTCTTTATTCTCTTCTTGCTTCTTGCGAGTAGTAATGCCGTGAATTTAACAGATGGCTTAGATGGACTAGCGGGAGGTTTGTCTTTCATTAGTTATCTTACATTTGGAATTATTTCTTTTGCGACTGGATGGTTAGAAGGATATGAGAGTATTGGATGTTTTTGTTTTATTTTAGCGGGGTCTCTTTTGGGGTTTTTAGTATTTAATGTGAAACCAGCAAAAGTGTTTATGGGGGATACTGGTTCTTTAGCACTGGGAGCCACATTAGGTGCGCTTGCGATTTTAACAAGGCATGAACTTCTTCTTATTCTCATTGGAATTGTCTTTGTCATAGAGACGATGAGTTGTATTTTACAACGTTACTTTTATAAATTAACACATAAACGACTCTTTCCTATGGCTCCCCTACACCATAGTTTTGAGAAAAAAGGATGGGATGAACGTGATATTGTCAAATTGTTTTGGATCATTGGATTGTTTGGCTCTATGATTGCTTTAGCATTTGGGGTGTGGTTATGAGAAAGAAATTTGATTATCCACTACTTTTCAGTGTTCTTGCGATTTCTATTTTTGGACTCATTATGATTTATTCTGCCTCTTATGTATGGGCGGAATATAAATTTCAAGATCCTTTTAAGTTTGTGAAAAATCAAGGAATTTTCTTCTTATTGGGAGTCTTTCTTATTTTTCTCATTCAAAAGATACCAACATCTTTTTTTGAAAAATACTGTAAGAAGTTTTTGATTCTTTGTATTATTTTACTAATCTGTGTTCTGATTCCCGGGCTAGGAACAGTTCGTAATGGAAGTCGTAGTTGGTTTGGAATTGGATCTTTTGGGATTCAACCAAGTGAATTTACAAAACTAGCAGCAATTCTTTTTACTTCTCATTATCTTGTAAAGCATGAGAAGAAAATGAAATCTTTTCGACATGGGATTTTACCAATTTTAGGACTGATCTTGTTTCTCTTTTTCTTAATTATGTTACAACCGGACTTTGGAACTGGAATGATTTTAGTGATGTCGATGATGGGACTATTGTTTGTTGGAGGAGTTCCCTTTCAATTTTTCTTAAAACTAGGAGTACTTGGTGTGATTGGAATTGTTGGATTAATCTTGGCAGCACCCTATCGTCTTACTAGAATTTTATCTTTTCTCAATCCTTGGGAAGATCCATTAGGAAGTGGATTTCAAATCATTCAATCACTTTATGCGATTGGGCCAGGGGGATTATTTGGGTTTGGCTTTTTGAATTCAAGACAGAAACATTTTTATTTACCGGAACCACAAACAGATTTTATTTTTTCTATTATTAGTGAAGAATTTGGGTTTATGGGGATTCTCATTGTTGCAAGTTTATTTTTACTCATTATTTATCGAGGGTTTTGTATAGCGAGAAATTGTTCTGATTTATTTTCTAAGTATGTTGCTTTTGGAATTACTTTTCAAATTGCTTTTCAATCGATTTTAAATCTCATGGTAGTAGTGGGATTAATTCCTGTTACAGGAGTTACTCTTCCCTTCCTCTCTTATGGGGGATCTAGTCTTTTAATTACACTTTGTGAAATAGGAATTCTATTAAATATTTCAAAAAAAACCAGCCATTAATTGTACTTATGGATGGTTCTTTCTGATTTTATATCAAATACATTGAAATAATTATTATGAGTGCTTTATGGTTGGAAAAATGTGTAATTATAGGGGTAAAAGTGCTGGAATTTTGTGATATGATGTTAAACTTGTTCGTATTTTTCGTACAAAATGTCATATTTTCTTTGTGTTTTTCGTGCATTTTGTACGAAAATATACATTTTATGGATGGTTCCTTTTTATTTTATTCATCTTGAAAATATGGCAATAAAATATTAGTTAAACGTAAATATCCCAAATTAGAAAGATGTAAGCCTTCTTCTGTATATTTTAACGCTAATTCTCCATTCTCATCTGTAAATTCATCATATAAATTAATAAATTCAATATCATTTTCTTCTGCGTAACTCTCCAATTTTTCATTAATAGATTGGATTGTTTCATTTGTTCTTCTTCCTACTGTATCATGATTAATCTTCTCATCTTCACTACGATTAACGGGTAATAAAGATTCTAAATATATTTTGGCTTTTGGTCTCTTTTCATAGATTCTATCAATAATTTCAGCAATATTTTCTACAATCTCATCTTCACTACGTTCTGCTTCAATATCATTTGTTCCAATTAATAGAAATACCTTTGTTGGGTTATAAATGGTAACCATACTATCTATTCTAGATAAAATATCTGTTGTTTGATAACCGGATACTCCACTATTGACTACCGGTAACTCATCATAAAACTCTTCTAATGGATAAAAATCGGTTAACGAATCTCCTAAGAAAACAAAGTTATCAGTATCACTTACTTGCACTTGAAATGGATTATTAATTGTTCCTCCCTTTTGATCTTTTATCCAAAACATAATAACTACTAATAAAATTGTAATCATTACTAAAAAGAATAACACAAGTGTTTGATACACAGG